>CAXBHA010000028.1:0-12047 GCA_963974955.1 uncultured Yeosuana sp.
ATAGAACCTTTTACTATGGTTATAGTAGATTGGAACCCTCATTTAAAATTTTATGAATTAATTTGGGATGGATTTAAAAAGCATATAGCAGAATTACCCTTAGAGCCTAAAATTTGGTCGTCATCATCCTTATATAATGAATCAATGAAACTTGAGAGAAAACAATGGTTTGATATTTTTAAAGAAACCCATGATTTAAATGCTGAGACTTTGATGAAATTTCATGAAACGGCTGGAAAAAACAATGTGGGCTATGGCGTTATAATGGATAGAGGGTTTGTAAAAACAATGAGCATTACTCAAGTAGAGAAAACAAATAATATCATTGAAATGCATTATAATGACCTGCTAACAAATTCGGTAAAAACCATCATCTTTAAAACACCTCAAATTGTTAATGAGTAACACCGGAATCATCATTACAATGGCATACCCAGATACTGTAGTTATGGTTTCTAAAGAATGGTTTTCTCCATACTTAAGATATTTGGGTGTTGGAAAAAAAAATTACGTAAAGGCAGGACATGCTGCCCTTGTATTGATAAATAAAGAGACAGGGATTTTAGAATATCATGATTTTGGACGTTACATTACGCCAGAACCTTTTGGAAGAGTTAGAGGGGGCGATACCGATAACGAATTGCAATTTCCATTACAGGCAATAATTGAAGATGGTATCATATTAAACTTAAATGAGATGTTAAAGTTTTTAGCAACACATCCAAAACTAACTCATGGTGATGGAAAATTGATAGCTTCGGTTTGTGGTGCTATTGATTATAAAAAAGCTAGAACTCATATTACAACAATGCAGCAAAAACATTTTATTCGGTACGCTGCTTTTATAAAAGAGGGATGTAATTGTGCGCGATTTGTAACCGATGCATTGATTGCTTCGGTTACCGATTTAAAAATTAAAAACAATCTAATTAATTCTAAACGGTTTACGCCTAGTACAGTTGGAAATGTCTTATTGTCCAATACCGAAAAGTTTGTGTTTGAAGTTTCGATAACTGGAATTATTTCTGAATTTAAAGGCTCTCAAAAAAACGAAAATATACGGTGTTTTTTAGATAAACTTAAAAACCATACACCAAATTTTGTAGGAACCTTAGAGCCCAAACCAGTTGATGGTTTGCATGAAAAAGCACAGTGGTTATCTGGTATTGCTGCTGGTGCTTGGTTTGAGTTACATAAAACTGAACATGAGGTTGAATTTCATTTTAAGCGTATTTCGCCACACGGACATATTGATGTTCATGAGACGTTTATTGTTGAAGATAAAAACTTTAGTTATAATCAAACTTTTGAATTTGTACATTATTCAAATTGCAGATTTTTCCATATACAACAGCATGGAAAAGTGTATCGATTTAACAGAAAAATGACGTACTAATTTATTGCAAAGGGAGCACTTAACTTAAACGTTGGTATGGTGACTTTAAATTTTTTGGTAGTCGTAAAGTTTATCATACTATAATGTCCTCGCATGGCTCCAAAAGGAGATGTTAACAAGCAACCAGACGTATAGGTATGGGATTCCCCTGGTTTTAAAACAGGTTTTTTGCCAATAACACCTTCGCCTGCAACAATTTCAATTTTATTTAGGGCATCAAAAATTTTCCAATGGCGGGCATTAAGCTGAACAGAGTCTTTACTTTGGTTTTCAATAGTTACTTTGTATCCAAAGGCATATTGTATTTTATAATTTTTATAAAATGAGCCTTCAAAGGAGGTTTCCACCGAAATTTTTATGCCTCTTGTAACTTGTTGAACCATGTTAACTATTGATATACAATGATTTTGCGAGACAAAAATAAGAATTTTTTTGGCTTAAATACCATTATACAGAATTATTCTATTTAATTGGAAATATTTATCGAAGATCCCTCACCAAAACCTACAATTCGGTCGTATCGTTTCCCTAAATCCCTGTAATAGACAATAACTTTATAATTATTTTCAGTTTGATAGAAATTACCGCTTATGGCACCTTCATTAAGGCTTCCATCCTTTTCAACGACTACATATTTATAATTATAAAACCCTTGTTTTAATAACAGCGCACATTTGTAAACTTTTTTGGAATCATCATAAACAAGTTTGGTGCTTTCATCGATGGCATAATTATTAAAATTACCATAAACATAAATCGCTTTACCAACAAAAGTAGGATCTGGTAATAACGAAAAATGTATCCAAACGTAATCGGCTTCAATACTAGGATTATCGTTATCGACAGTCGTTATTAAGTAATTACCATTAATATCTGGATTATAGGTGTATGGGCGATTTGCTCTTATATAATTAGTAAATAAATAGTTGTGGTATAATTCTTCTAAATCTACAAACTGTATTCCCGTATTTGAAGCTCGAACATCTTTGTTTTCAAAAAACAGATACTCATTGCCGGCCCAAAAGCTCGCTTTTGAGTCATATTTATATATTAGTTGATTACCAATAGTATATTGGGGAATAAGATTGGAGATAGTTGTATTTAAATTGTTGTTTTGAACCACTAAAATTTTCACATTCTGTTTTGGATTGTTAAACGGGGTATTATAAGGATCAATTATTATATCTATTTTTTGTTTAGACTCAATATAGGAAAGGTCTCTAGTTCGTTTTATGCTAATTCCAACACTTGCCATATCTTCATAAATCATAAATTTTCTTGAGAAAACAAGCTCATTATCTTCATTAAAAACGTTAATCATATAGTTACCCGAAACTTTAAGTCCTTTTGTTTGCTCATTAGGAATCGATATCTTGTAGTGCGAATAAATTTGGTAGGTGTTAAATGAGTTTTCATAGGTTCTAATACGCTGATTATCAATTCCGTCAAGATATTCAGATTTTACTAAAACCGAAGGCGACCAATCCGCATTAAAATGCTGAATCGTATAATAGTAATCGTCCTCATTACCATTTAAAACGTCAAACTCCAAATCAACGAAATCCCCAATTTTTATAACCGGTAATTGGCTTTCGGGCGTATTTCCTTTAAAACTAATTGTTTTAATGTAATCTGGTGGATTTACTTCTTCAACTTGACTATAAATAAGAGATGTAATAAAAGCAAAATAAGCTAATGCAATAAATTTAATGCGCATTTTAAGTTGTTTTTTTGTAAATATAATCAAATTTTATACCCAAAACTGAACTGTAAGAAATGGGTATAAATTTCTATGTTAATTATTATGAAATCTGCATTATTAATTTGTAAATTTGCATCGTTTTTAGACAACTAATCTCAATAAATAAAATATGTCAAACGACATTCGTATTAAAAAAGGTCTGGACATTAAACTTATAGGTGAAGCGGAAACAACCTCAGAAAAGGCTACCCTTAGTAACTATTTTAATATAAGGCCTGCAGATTTCCATAGTGTTATACCAAAATTAATTTTAAAAGTTGGAGCAAAAGTAAAAGCGGGCGAACCTGTGTTTTATGACAAGAACAAAGAAGATGTGAAATTTGTGTCTCCAGTATCTGGAGAGCTTTTAGAAATTAATCGTGGTGAAAAACGAAAAATATTATCAATTAGAATTCAAGCGGATAAAACCCAGTCCTACCAAGAGAATAAGGTTCTAAACTTAAAGACAGCAAAAGCTGAAGATGTAAAGGCGTTGCTTTTGTCTTCGGGTTGCTGGCCTTTTATTAAGCAAAGACCTTATGATGTGATTGCAAATCCTAATAAAAGCCCAAAGGCGATTTTTATTTCTGGTTATGCAAGTGCTCCATTGGCTGCAGATTATGATTTTACGTTGCAAGGAAAGGAAGCGGAATTGCAAGCTGCCATTACAGCTTTAGGGTTTTTAACCACTGGTAGCATTCATGTATGCATTGGTAAAAATTCTAACTCACCATTAAAAGGATTACAGGGTATTAGCTTGCACCAAGTGTCAGGCCCACATCCATCTGGAAATGTTGGAACACAAATAAATAAAATTGATCCCGTTAATAAAGGAGAAGTTGTATGGACCATCAATCCCCAAGATTTAGTAATAATTGGTGAATTGTTGCTAACTGGTAAATTTAATGCAGAACGCATAGTTGCTTTAGTAGGGTCTTCTGTTGAAAAACCTAGATATTTTGTGGCTAAATTAGGATGTGAAATTGCCACTTTAATTTATGACCACGGAATTAAAAAAGATGCTAACGTACGGATAATTTCAGGTAATATTTTATCGGGTAACGAAATTAATCCAGATGGTTATTTAGATTATTACAGCAATACCGTTACGGTTATTCCAGAAGGTGATGACTATGAGCTTTTCGGTTGGACTATGCCTGTGTTTAATAAAATATCTACAACAAGAGCCTTAACGTTTTCATGGATGTTCCCAAATAAAAAGTATGATTTAAACACCAATACAAATGGTGAGCATCGTGCTTTTGTTGTAACTGGAGGCTATGAAGAGGTGTTTCCTTTAGATATTTATCCAATGCAAATATTAAAAGCTTGTATGTATAATGATTTAGATGAAATGGAAGCTTTAGGAATGTACGAAGTAGCACCCGAAGATTTTGCTTTAACAGAATTTATTTGTGTGTCTAAACAACCACATCAGGAAATTATTAGAAAAGGATTGGATGTAATGCTAAAAGAGATAGGATAATGAGATTAAAAAAAAGATTGCATATCTTAAAAAGAAAGTTTAGAGGCACGAAAATGGAGCCTGCGTTTAATGCACTTCATACTTTTTTATACACACCAGATGATGTAACTCGTGGTGGGACGCATATTAAATCGGCCGATGATTTAAAACGAACCATGAATACGGTTATATTAGCATTAATTCCTACTTTAATATTTGGAATGTTCAATGCGGGGTATCAACATTATTTAGCTGTAGGGGAAATTGAAAAAGCGGTAGGATTTTTTAGTTCTGAGTTTTGGAATCTAATGAATTTCTCATTGGGTTTCTGGAAAATATTGCCATTGGTTATTGTGTCTTATGGTGTTGGTCTAGGTGTTGAATTTTTATTTGCCACTATTAACAAGCACGAAGTTGAAGAAGGTTATTTGGTAACCGGTATGCTTGTCCCTTTAATTGTTCCTATAGATATACCACTCTGGATGCTTACTGTTGCCATAATATTTGGTGTTGTTATAGGAAAAGAAGTATTTGGTGGTACTGGGATGAATATTCTAAACCCGGCATTGACCATTAGAGCTTTTTTGTTTTTTTCGTATCCAACCTGGATGAGCGGTGATAAAGTTTGGGTTGAAGGCGCCGTTGAAAGAGCAAAAGATATTGCGGCTGGCGCAAACTTGGATGCTATTTCTGGTGAAACCATACTTGGAGGAATCGCTCAAAACAACCCAGTAACCCATACCATTTCCGATATGTTTTTCGGATTTATTCCTGGTTCTATTGGTGAGACCTCTACATTATTGATTTTATTGGGAGGACTATTTTTGATATTCACTAAAATAGGAAGCTGGCGAATTATGTTGTCTTCTGTTATTGGGGCTATTGTAATGGGACTTATTTTTAATAGTGTTGTTGATGCTGGATGGATTGCCCAAGGAAGCAAGTTTTATGGCTTAATGAGTACATCATTTTGGCATCACTTATTAATAGGTGGATTTGCTTTTGGTATAGTATTTATGGCAACCGATCCTGTAACCGCCTCACAAACCAATAGAGGTAAATGGATTTACGGATTTTTAATTGGTTTTATCTCAATATTAATTCGGGTATTTAATCCAGCCTATCCAGAAGGGGTTATGTTAGCTATTTTATTAATGAATGTGTTTGCACCAACAATTGACCATTATGTGGTTAAAGGAAATATAAAACGCCGTCTTAGACGTCTTAAAGTTAAAAAAGTATAACAATGGAAAAGACAACAGATAAAAATTCATATACCATACTTTTTGCTATTGTAATGGTTGTAGTGGTAGGTACAATACTTGCCTATGCTGCTACCGGATTTAAAGATAAAATCGATGAAAACAAGCGTATAGAAAAGAAGCTTAATATTTTATATGCGATGGGTGTCAATGAAAATGAAGGCAGTAACATGAGCTTTGTTTCAAAAAATAGAGTTGAACAAGAATTTGTAAAATATATTACGAAACAATTAATTATTCAAGGGGATAGTGTTACCGAAGATAATAACGCCTATTTACTGGACCTTAAAAAAGAACACGCTTTAGCAAAAGACCCAAGCCATCAAAAACGCTTACCATTACTCATTGGCGAAAAAGATGGGCAAACATTTTATATAGCACCAATTAGAGGGAAAGGTTTGTGGGATGCTATTTGGGGTTATGTAGCCATGGATAAAGAGATGGTTGTATTAGGCGTATATTTTGATCATAAAGGTGAAACACCAGGTCTTGGTGCAAATATAAATCAGCGGTTTTTTATGGATGAATTTACTGGTGAGCATTTATTTGATAAATCTAATAATTTTAATGGGATTACTGTTTCAAAAGGAAATGCAGACCCTAAGAATTTGGATAAAACAGATAATGAAGTTGATGCCATTGCTGGGGCTACCATTACAGGTAATGGGGTAACCGACATGATAAAAACCGATTTGAAACTTTATGTTCCTTATTTTAAAACTTTAAAAACTAACTAATTATGGGTTTACTTTCAAAAAAAGACGCAAAGTTAATTACAGATCCATTAGCAGATAATAATCCAATTACTATTCAGGTTTTGGGTATTTGTTCGGCTTTGGCAATTACGGCACAGTTAAAGGCAGCCATTGTAATGGCTATTTCTGTTTTGGTTGTATTGGCACTTGGTAATGTGGTGATCTCATTGATGCGGAATATCATTCCTTCAAAAATTAGGATTATTGTGCAATTAGTAGTGGTAGCCGCAATGGTAGTAATAGTTGACCTAGTACTTAAAGCTTTCGCTTATGAGTTAAGTAAAACACTTTCTGTGTTTGTTGGATTAATTATTACCAACTGTATCATTATG
The DNA here is from genome assembly GCA_963974955.1 of uncultured Yeosuana sp. Taxonomy (GTDB): domain Bacteria; phylum Bacteroidota; class Bacteroidia; order Flavobacteriales; family Flavobacteriaceae; genus Yeosuana. The sequence continues at coordinate 6,952 of CAXBHA010000028.1, forward strand.
GGACGTTTTGAAGCCTTTGCTTTGGCAAACGGCCCATGGCGATCATTTTTAGATGGTATTGGAAATGCTTTAGGATATGGCGTCATTCTGGTTATTATAGGGTTCTTTAGAGAATTATTGGGATCAGGAAGCTTACTTGGTTTTAAAGTGTTGGGAGATCCTATCGAAAAAACAGGTGTTTATGCCTTTGGCTATGAAAACAACGGATTTATGTTATTGTCACCGATGGCGCTTATTGTTGTTGGAATTATTATTTGGGTACAACGTACAAGAAATAAAGATTTAGTTGAAGACGAACTGGTTGGACATTGCGACATATAGTTTTAACCACCTAATAATTTATTTATAAGACATTATACAAATTAAAAATAAATGAAGAGTCATTGTTAATTCGAAAAAGAAAGTAAAAACCAATATTGCCTTTTAATTCTATACAATTACTCAATATTATAAGAACATGGAACACTTAGAGTTATTTTTTAAATCAATCTTTATAGACAACTTGATATTTGCTACATTCCTTGGAATGTGTTCATTTCTTGCTGTTTCTAAAAAAGTATCAACGGCCATAGGCCTTGGTGCTGCCGTAATTTTTGTATTGGCTATTACAGTGCCATTAAACTGGTTGCTGGACCAATACATATTAAAAGATGGTGCTTTAGCTTGGTTAGGAGCAGAATATGCAGGTTACGATTTAAGTTTCTTATCCTTCATTATGTTTATTGCGACCATAGCAACTATGGTTCAATTGGTAGAAATAGTCGTTGAAAAATTTTCACCTGCATTATATAATTCATTAGGCATTTTCTTGCCACTTATTGCTGTAAACTGCGCCATTTTAGGAGGATCATTATTTATGCAATCGCGTGAGATTGAAACATTGGGATTGGCATTTAATTATGGCGTGAGCTCTGGTATCGGTTGGTTTTTGGCCATATTGGCCATTGCAGCCATTCGTGAAAAGATTAAATATTCAAACGTTCCGCCAGCATTAAGAGGATTGGGAATTACCTTTATTATAACAGGTTTAATGGCGATTGGTTTTATGAGTTTTGGCGGTATGTTAACTGGTGGTGATGATAATGCAAAAAAAGACGAAAAGGTGGCTGTAGAAAAAACTATAGATGTCAAAAAGGAAATAGCAAATAACACAAAAGTAGTTAAGTAAAATGATTTTAGCCGTAGGGACATTAGGAACAGTCATAGCTACCGTAGTAGCTTTTTTAGTAGTGACATTGTTATTAGTAATATTATTATTGGTTATAAAACAAAAATTATCGCCTTCTGGTCCAGTAAAGATTAGAATTAATGGCGAAAAGGAAATGGATGTAGCATCTGGAAGCAGTTTGTTAACAACTCTTGGAAATAATAAGATATTTTTACCTTCGGCATGTGGTGGTGGTGGCACCTGTTTGCAATGTGAGTGTCATGTGTTATCTGGCGGAGGTGAAGCCTTACCAACAGAAACACCTCATTTTACAAGAAAAGAACTGCAAGAGGGCATTCGTTTGGCATGCCAGGTCAAAGTAAAGCAAGACATGGAAATTACCATTCCTGAAGAAGTGTTTGGGATTAAAAAATGGGAAGCAACCGTTGTACGTAATTATAACGTAGCCTCTTTTATTAAGGAATTTGTAGTTGAAATTCCAGAAGATATGGGTTATAAAGCTGGAGGTTACATTCAAATTGAGATTCCACCATGTGTAGTTAAATATGCCGATTTTGATATTACAGCACATCCTGAGGAACATGAAACACCTGATAAATTTCAGGCAGAGTGGGATAAGTTCAAATTATGGCCTTTGGTAATGAAAAATACCGACACCGTTGAAAGAGCGTACTCTATGGCGTCTTACCCAGCTGAAGGTCGTGAAATTATGTTAAATGTACGTATTGCAACACCTCCGTTTGATCGTGCTAAAGGTGGTTGGATGAATGTTAATCCAGGTATTGCATCATCGTATATATTTAACCAAAAGCCAGGAGATAAGGTAACTATTTCTGGTCCTTATGGTGAATTTTTTATCAATGAGTCTGATGCAGAAATGTTATACGTTGGTGGTGGTGCAGGAATGGCGCCAATGCGATCTCATTTATATCATTTATTCAGAACGTTGAAAACAGGAAGAAAAGTTACCTATTGGTATGGTGGTCGATCTAAACGCGAATTATTTTACTTAGACCACTTTCATAAATTAGAAAAAGATTTTCCAAACTTTAAATTCTATTTAGCCCTGTCTGAGCCTATGCCAGAAGACAACTGGAAAGTAAAAGCTGATATTGACTCTCCTGGTGATGGTTTTGTTGGATTTATACATAACTGTGTTATAGAGAATTATTTGAACAAACATGAAAATCCTGAAGATATAGAATTGTATTTCTGCGGCCCCCCATTAATGAACAAAGCGGTTCAAAAAATGGGTGAGGACTTTGGAATTTCAGATGAAAACATTCGATTTGATGACTTTGGAGGATAGTTGAAATAGTCATTACCAGCAGCAAAGCAGCGTGGTAATCTATCTATAAAGTAGATTGCCACAGCAAATAATCTGTTAGCTATCGGGATGCTTCGAAATGACATTTCCATATAAAACTTAAAAAAACCATCACTTAACTTACTCCAATAGAACCTAATCAACTAACTTTATGGACGGCTTAAACATTATTCACGTTAAATATTAAAAAACGTTTCAATTCCTAACAAGTCAATCTACTATTACTTGTTTAGGCTTTGACTGATTCCATTGCCGTAATTTTTTTTGTGCTTTTAGCTCAACAAATTTGTAGGTGAAAGCAGAAGAACTAATTATTAAGGTCATTAATATAGTTATCCAAAGTAGATTATCCCAAAAAGCAGGCATTACACCTGGGTAGGTCGGAATAAAATACAGGTCTAACCACATCCAATAAAACATGAGCCAAAATAAATGTATTAAATAGATAGAATAGGATATATCGCCTAAAAAAACCAATGATTTTGTGTTCAATATTTTATATGGTAGCCCTTTGTTGAGTGAAGCGCAAAGAATGAATGCACCAAAAAAGGGAATAATCACAACATCATATACACCAAAATTGAGGATCGTTATCAAACACAAAAGCATGACATATAAAAACCAATTCTTTGACCAAATGGATTTCTTGTTTAAAAGTGACTTATAAGCTTGATACACTCCAATACCAATAGTAAATCCAAATATGCATCGCACTGTTCCTAAAGCAAAAATGGCATTTAGAGTATAATCGGGAACCTGAAAAGTAATAAATACCATCCCTAATAATGCTAATATGAAAGACATAATGGTATATCGATTAAACCCTTTGTTTAATAAGGGAATAAGTCCTATTGCAACAATATAAGTCCACCATTCTGCAGCAACCGACCAAGACGCCACATTCCAAGAATAATTATCAATAAGCCCACTGGTCTGCAGAAAAAGCAATTGAACAATAAAGTCTCTTATTGTGTTATACGGATTCCATTCAGCACTGGCATATGCTGGATATAATATATTAAGCCCAAGACTTTGTATAGCAAATAAGAGCATAATAAAAACATGTAAGGGATACAATCGACTAAAGCGAGCCCATAAATAGTTTTTAACGACACTTTTTGTACGGTTTTTTAATTTCTCTCCATATACGTGTGAAATAACAAAGCCACTTAGAATAAAGAAAAAATCAACCCAAAGGTATCCTTTAGTGATTATTTTTGAATTTACCTGATCTAGCAACCCGGGAAATCCATGAAATACTGAAAACGCTTGATAATGAAATAATACGACAAGCAAAGCGGCAATTCCCCTAAGTGGTGTAAGGGATGAAATGTAATTAACGGCTGGTTTCATTAGACCTAAAATGTTATTCTGGTTAAATTTTTGTTGACTGCAAAACGAAGTTAGTCAATTTTTCGTACAGTGTCACTTAGCTTATTTCAAAAAAAATCCAAAGTTCTTAGCTTCGGATTTTTCATATATCATTTTTAAGTGCAGTATTATTTTCCTCCTGGAGGGCAATAGGTTTTTAAAAAATTGGTGTATAAGGTTCTTAAATGCTCTGTAGTCCCTTCACCTTCTCTCATACTATGAGTGCGATTAGGATAGGCCATAAACTGAAATTGTTTGTTATATTTTACCAATTCATTTATTAACAGTTCAGCATTCTGATAATGTACATTATCATCTCCTGTTCCATGAATATACAAGAGGTTTCCTTCTAAATTTTTAGTATAGGCAATTGGAGAGCCTTTAATAAAATCGGCTTTATTCTCTTGTGGTAGGCCCATATAACGTTCTTGATAAATGTTATCATAAGTTAATTGATTGGCAATAGCCGCAACGGCAATTCCCGTTTTGTATATTTCTGGATACCTAAATAGCAAATTTAAAGTAGCTGAGCCTCCACCACTCCAGCCCCATACCGCAATACGGTCTGGGTCCACAAAATTCCATTTTAAAATTTCTTTGGCTGCCATGGCTTGGTCATGGATATTAATCTGTCCAATGTTTCTGTAAATACTTTTTCGCCAAGCACGTCCTTTAGGAGCCGGTGTGCCCCTATTATCGATTGAAATGTAAATATAACCGTCATCGGCCATACTACCCTTATAATTTCTATTTGAATCGGTGTCATAAGTATCCGTCACTGTGGCCTGACCAGGTTCGGTATATACAAAAAACACTACAGGGTATTTTTTTGATGGGTCAAAATGTGTTGGCTTTACCATCCACCCATCCATTTCAACTTGGTCTTCTGTTTTAATTTTAAAAAACTCAACATTAGGTTTTTGTTGAATTTTATCAAGGTTAGCCGCAATACTTTTGGTTGCGTCTAAGGGTTGTTGTTTTGGTACAGATATAAATTCCCAACTTGATTTGGTATAACTATTAGAAAACGAATGCTTTGCATATTGCCCGTTAGGTGCTATATCATAATCATGGGTTCCTTTTAAACCGTCAGATTCCCATAATTCCAACGTTCCTTTACCATTTAATTTGGTTCTATATAAATAATTTTGCGTGGCATTATCTGGTGACGCCATAAAATACACAAAGCCATTTTTAGGGTCTACGTATTTTAAATCAATAAAATCATAA
>CAXBHA010000029.1:0-11917 GCA_963974955.1 uncultured Yeosuana sp.
TAAATCAAGTAGATGTTGGCACACAAGTATCTGGAGTTGTTGAAAAAATATATGTGGACTATAACAGTGAAGTAAAAGAAGGACAGCTGATTGCTGAACTTGATAAAACAAATCTCAAGGCATCTGCAACACAAGCACAAGCTGCTTATGATAATGCAGTAAGCCAAAGAAATTATATGAAAACAATCTACGACAGACAAAAAACCTTGTTTGATAATCAAGTAATCAGTAAATCAGATTTTGACGATGCACAGTACAACTACGAAACTGCAAAAGGCACAGAAATACAGCGTTCATCAGACTTACAATCAGCAAGAACCAATTTAGGATATGCCAATATTTATTCGCCTATTGATGGTGTTGTATTATCAAGAGACATCGACGAAGGCCAAACCGTTGCAGCAAGTTACAGCACACCAACCTTATTTACAATCGCTCAAGATTTAAAGGAAATGCAAGTAGAAGCTGATGTAGATGAAGCAGATATAGGTGGTGTAAAAGAAGGACAGCGCGTATCTTTTACGGTAGATGCCTACATAGGCGAAACCTTTGAAGGTGTGGTTACACAAGTGCGTTTAGATCCAACAGTAACCTCAAATGTGGTAACATATACTGTGGTCATTAAAGCAGACAATCCAGATTTAAAATTGAAGCCAGGGTTAACAGCCACGATATCCATTTACACTTTAGAATTAAAGGATGTTTTAACTGCTGAAGCTAAAGCCATCAATTTTAAACCAGACGCACAAACGTTAGCGCAATATAATTTACAGCACAATTTGCCAAGTAATGACAACCGTAACAACAACGATAACACTGCACTTTGGGTGTTAGATGCCAATGGAGCTATAACTTCAAAAGCTGTGACATTAGGCGCAAGTGATGGTGTAAACGTACAGATTTTAAGTGGCGTAATACAAGGTGAAAAATTAGTGTACAGCTTAAAAGGCGTTTCTAAATTTGATGCAAATAAAGAAGGCATAAGCGAAAGCCCTTTTATGCCAAAACCACCAGGAGCAAACAAAAAAAAGTAAGCAGCCATGACTAAGGAAATTATTAAAATAGAAGACTTAAAGCGCGAGTTTACCATGGGTAGCGAAACCGTTCATGCATTAAGAGGTATTTCTTTTAACATCAATGAAGGAGAATTTGTTACTATAATGGGATCGAGTGGTTCAGGAAAAAGTACCATGCTAAATATTTTGGGATGTTTGGATCAACCAACATCAGGATTATACAGAATTGACGGTGTAAGCGTAAAAGATTTAAATAGAAATCAATTAGCCACTATTAGAAACGAAAAGATAGGATTCATTTTTCAATCGTATAATTTATTGGCTAGAACATCAGCACTTGAGAATGTAGAATTACCACTTTTGTACAACAGTAAAATATCTACTGAAGAAAGAAGGGAACGTGCTATCAAAGCATTGGAAATGGTTGGATTAGGTGACAGAATGGATCATACGCCTTCGCAACTTTCTGGAGGACAACAACAACGTGTGGCCATTGCAAGATCGTTGGTAAACAATCCGGTTATGATACTTGCTGATGAAGCTACAGGGAACTTAGACACAAGAACATCCTATGAAATTATGTCCCTGTTTCAAGACTTGAACAAACAAGGGATTACCATTACGTTTGTGACACACGAGCCAGATATTGCAGCATTTAGTAATAGAACCATTGTGTTAAAAGACGGAGATATTATGCAAGATTACAAAAACCATAAGGCACAATCTGCTGCAGAACATTTAGCAAAATTACCTAAAGAAGAACACCAATTATGAGACTATTAAATCTATTAAAAATCGCTTTCAAGGCAATCGTACTTAATAAAATGAGAACCTTGCTAACCATGTTGGGCATCATCATTGGTGTAGCCTCTGTAATCGCCATGTTGGCCATTGGTGAAGGTTCAAAAGAGAGTATTCGAACTACCATTTCAAGTATGGGTTCTAACATAATCACCATTAGACCAGGAGCAGACGAACGAGGAGGCGTGAGAGGTAGTGCAAGTGATATGCAAACCCTAACCTTTAAAGATTATTTAGCTATTAAAGAACAAACAAAACTGTTAAGCTACATCACGCCAATGGTAAATGGAAGTGGCCAAGTTATTAACGGTTCCAATAACTGGCCATCAATAATTTATGGAGTCAATCCAGACTATTTAAATATTAAAGTCGTGGGTTTACAAAGCGGCAGTATGTTTACCGATGCCGAGGTTAAATCGGCTTCAAAAGTCGCTATACTTGGTCAAACCGTGGTAGATAATGTATTTTCTGATGGACAAGATCCTGTAGGACAAATGATTCGTTTTAACAATATTCCATTTACAGTTATTGGTGTTTTAGAGGAAAAAGGAGAAAACACCTTTGGACAAGATCAAGATGATGTGGTTATTGCGCCCTATACTACAGTACAAAAACGTATTTTGGCAATTGATTATTTAAATCAAGTGATGGCTTCAGCAGTTAGTGAAGATGACGCACCAGATGCGGTGACCCAAGTTACCGAAATTATGCGTACACAACACAAATTAGCAGATAATGAAGATGATGATTTTAGTGTGCGTTCCATGGAAGAATTGATTTCTACCTTTAGTTCTACCAGCGAAATGCTGACCATTCTGTTAGTGGCAGTAGCAAGTATTTCGCTATTAATTGGTGGTATTGGTATTATGAATATTATGTATGTTTCTGTAAAAGAGCGTACCAAAGAAATCGGATTGCGTATGGCAGTAGGAGGTAAGGGCTCTGATATTTTAATGCAATTTTTAATTGAAGCTATTTTAATAAGCATTACTGGCGGACTTTTAGGCGTTATACTAGGGCTTGGAGCCACTGTGTTTATTGAAAAATTCTTAAATTGGCCTACAAGTGTGGCGTTATATTCTATTGTGATTTCTTTTGTAGTATGTGCTGTAACAGGTATCTTTTTCGGATGGTACCCTGCAAGAAAAGCATCGGCTTTGGACCCGATAACTGCTTTGCGTTACGAGTAATTCCCCTTTTTTCGGGAAAAGAAAATGATTTCTTAAAGCTAACGTTTAGCTTGACTAGAAAACACAAAAAGACAACTGAAAATCATAAAAATAATTAATTGATTTTCAGAGTATTATAAAACGTTAGTCAAAATAAAAGAATTTTAGAAAGCTAAACACCTATATATCAATGTATTAATCAAATGAATAAAATAGCAGTAATAACAGGAGCAAGTAAAGGAATAGGATTAACTTTGGCTATAAAAATGCTAAATACAGGCTACGCTGTAATTGGAACAAGTAGAGACGGTAAAATAGATGCAATAGACCATGACAATTTTTATCCAATGGCATTGGACGTCAAAAAAGGAATTAGCATCGATGAATTCACAAAATCAGTAACAGAACGGTTTCAAGAAATCAATATATTAGTCAACAATGCTGGGATAGGTCCGGATCTTGGTGCCAATTTTCCTGATACCAACTCTTTTGAGGAAACATTTAAAGTGAATGTAACTGGCACCGTATTCCTTACAGAACGTTTAATACCTATAATTAAAAACGAAGGGAAAATAATAATTGTATCTTCAAAAATGGGTTCAATAGCATCTACTGAAAATTTTGATTCAGTTGCCTATAAAATGTCCAAAAGTGCTTTGAATATGTATACAAAAGTTATTTCTAATAGATTAAAGGGTAAAATAGATGTGGCTGCAATAGACCCTGGTTGGGTAAAAACCGAGATTAGGCTTAGTAACCTTGAAAATGCACCTTTAACACCTAAAGAATCCGCTGAAAATATCTATAAATTTATCACAAGCAATTTTAAAAGTGGCTCATATTGGGATACGGTTAATAATAAACTACATAATTGGTAATTCATTTAAAACACAACACATGAAGAATAAAATATATTATTTAGGACTTATTATTCTTGTAGCTTCTTGTAACCAAAACAAATCCGAAAAAAATATAAAACAAGATTTTAAAAAAGAGAAAAACATGGAAAAGAATATAGCAACAACTCTCAAATCAAAATTGGAGGAGAAGAAAGCTAATTTTGAATTAAATGCAGATGAAAACAAAAAAAGGGCCTACAGAGAAGGTCTGGAATCAGTTAAAAACAGCGGAATAGTAAGTAAGGCAAAACAAGTAGGCGAAAAGGCACCAAATTTTACATTAAATAACGCATTGGGAAAACCTGTAGTACTATCCGATTATTTAAAAAAAGGAAAAGTAATATTAACATGGTATCGAGGTGGTTGGTGCCCTTATTGTAATTTAACACTACAACAATTACAACAGGAACTACCTAATTTTAAGGTAAATGGCGCCAATTTAATAGCCTTGACACCAGAACTTCCTGATAAATCAATAAGTACTGCAGAGAAGCACGATTTAAAGTTTGAGGTTTTAAGTGACGTTGGAAATAAAATTGCAAATGAGTATGGTATTGTATTCAAACTTACAGATGAAGTTGCAGAAATGTATAATAAATCATTTGAATTGAATAACTACAATGGCGACCAATCTAACGAGCTTCCTTTAGCAGCAACCTATATTATAAATAAAAATGGTGAAATAATATATGCTTTTTTGGATGCAGATTACCGTAATAGAGCTGAGCCTACAGAATTAACTGAATTTCTTAAGAACAATTAATAGGATAAGATTGTAAATAATGAAATGTCTATATCTAATATCTGGGATTAATCCAAAATAAAACAGAATGCATAAAAACAAAAATATAACGAATCTTTCACACGTGCTCGTGTGGTTAGTGTTATTTTGGATGCCTTATTTACTGTCGTCTGGACAAGAACAAGACATCAACAGGGTCATTATTCACTTTTGGGTTCCGTTGGCGTTTTATGCTATTATTTTTTATGTGAATTATTTCGTTTTAATCGATAGGTTTTTATTCCCTAAAAAAACAGTACAATTCATTATTATAAATGTATCGATCATAGCTCTTTTCATCTTATCGAAAGAATTCATTGAAAGTGCTTTTTTTGAAGATCTTATCAAGAAAAAATCACCTCCTAATGATGATGGACCACCGTTTAAAATATTCATTTACATCCAAATATTTACATATATAGCACCATTGCTTTTTTCAATTGCGATAAAAACCACGAAACGATGGGCACAAATAGAAGCAGAGCAAAAGGAAGTCACAAATTTTAAGTTACAGTCCGAATTGCAACATTTACATTACCAACTGCAACCGCACTTCTTTTTTAATTCGTTAAACAACATATATGCGATGGTTGATATTTCACCAGATCAAGCCAAAACATCCATTCACAGTTTAAGTAAACTGATGCGTTATATGCTGTACGAAACTAATGTTGAATTGGTGTCGCTTTCAAAAGAAATCGATTTTATGAAAAAATACATCGATTTAATGAAATTACGGGTTTCAGATAAAACAGCAGTCAATTATAATTTTCCTTTGGAAGAAACGGGCATTAAAATCGCTCCTCTTTTATTCATTTCGTTAATTGAAAATGCTTTTAAACATGGCGTTTCGGCAAGTAAAGAAAGTGCGATTGACATAAACATGGCATGTGATGATACAACCGTATTATTCACTATTGAAAACGATAATTTCCCCAAAAAAGCAGACGATAAAAGCGGTTCCGGAATCGGTGTTCCTAATATTGAAAAACGCTTGGAATTATTATATCCAAACAAGCACAACTTTAAGACCAAATTAAAAGACGATCGTTTTTTGGTACATTTAGAAATAGAAACAGCCTAAATTATGAGTAGTTTAAAAATAACCTGTGTTATTGTAGATGATGAGCCAATGGCGCTAAATTTAGTGGAAAGTTATGTTGAAAAAACACCTTTTTTAGTACTTAAAAAGAAATGCAACAGTGCTATTGAAGCGATGGAGTTTATAAAAATCGAACCTGTTGATTTACTGCTTTTGGATATACAAATGCCCGATTTGACAGGCATCGAGTTTTCTAAAATGCTGCCTAAAGAAACCCGGGTGATTTTCACCACGGCATTCGACCAGTATGCGTTAGAGGGCTTTAAAGTTGAAGCGTTGGATTATCTTTTAAAACCTTTTGATTACGCAGAGTTTTTAGTGGCCGCCAACAAAGCCAATACTTGGTTTGAACTGGTAAAAGGAAAAAAGCAAACTATTGTTTCCGAAGAAAAGGAATTTCTTTTTGTAAAGTCGGAATACAAACAACTACGTATTAAATTGGCGGATGTCTTGTATTTTGAAGGCCTAAAGGATTATATAAAAATATGGCTAAAAGATAACCCGAAGCCTATTTTGACCCTTATGAGTTTAAAATCTTTAGAAGAAGAACTACCAGAAACAAAATTTATGAGGGTACATCGGTCGTTCATTGTTGCTCTTAAAAACATAGAAGTTATTGAGCGCAGTCAAATTATAATCAACAAACAACGTATTACGGTTTCAGAGCAATACAAATCTGTATTTTTAGAATTTGTAAATAACAATTCACTTAATTTATAAGCACCTAAAATTTTTATAGTATGTTAATTATGTAAAGCAATTTACCCAATAAGATTATACCTAAAATTCACTAAAAATAACATGAAATTATTCCGCACAATAAGAAAAAATTTAATAGCTTCAAGCAAGTTTAAATCATATATGGTTTATGCCTTAGGTGAAATAGTATTGATAGTAATTGGAATATCAATTGCTTGGAAAATAAATGATTTAAATGATATTCGAAAAAACGATCTTGTAGAACAAAAAATATACAACAATTTAAATGAGGAATTGAATACCAATTTGAGGATGTTAAACGGTTTTATTGATGAATATCCACAAACAATAACATATTTAGAAAATACTTTAAATTACGTTGGGCAAAATCCAAAAGAACTTACTCAAGGTGCAAAAGATACAATTGTTAATATATTAGATAAAGAAGTGAATTTATTAGACGGTGTTATAAATTCGATTGTAAACACTAATAAATTTGAATTTATTGAAAGCTCAGAATTAAAAGATTTGATTATCATTTACCCAAATAAAATTCAAGGATTTAATGAGCAAGACGAGAAAATTAAAACCATTGTGGCCAATCGGTTAAAGCCTGTTTTAGAAAAGTATATTTCATTAATAGATACGCTCCCAAATGACAGTTTGAAATATGGGCGCATTAAAGAATTTGGAAATAAATCAGACTACGCAGGGTTACTTGCCAGTAAGGAGTATCAAAATAGTATAATTGATCGCTTATTACAAGCCCAAGTACAGTTAAATAACGCCAAAATATTACGTGGTAAAACCAAGCTGCTAATCAGTAAATTAAAACAGGAATTGGATTAGTAGAACTTAAAAATCCAGCATTAGCTGGGTTTTTGTTTTTTTGGCCAACACCTTACACCTAAAATTCTAAGTTTATGTTTGTCTACTATCTATCGTCTCGGGTGGTATTTCTCTACAACTTTCGTTAAATGGCTTTTATCTAAATGTACATAAATTTCAGTAGTTGTAATACTCTCATGACCTAACATCATTTGAATAGAGCGTAAATCGGCATTGTTTTGTAATAAATGTGTCGCAAAGGAATGCCGGAAGGTGTGTGGTGAAATGTTTTTTTTAAGGCCTATTTTATCAGCCAATTGTTTAATAATGGTAAAAATCATGGCTCGGGTAAGTTGCTTGCCACGTCTGTTTAAGAACAAGGTGTCTTCATGATTTGGTTGTATTTTTAAGTGTGATCTTATTTCATTTATATAGATATCAATATATTTTTGAGTAGCGCCAACAATTGGCACAAAACGCTGTTTGTCACCTTTACCTGTTACTTTAATAAAGCCTTCATCAAAGTATAAATCCGAGAGTTTTAAATTGGTTAATTCACTAACACGTAACCCACACCCATAAAGGGTTTCTAAAATGGCTCTGTTTCGTTCTCCTTCGGGCTTACTTAAATCGATGGCTTTAATTAAATTATCAATTTCAAACTCACTTAAGGTATCGGGTAGTTTTCTACCAATCTTTGGGGATTCAACCAATTCTAAAGGATTGCTTTGTCTGTAATCTTCAAAAACCAAATAATTAAAAAAACTTCGTAAGCCAGAAATTATACGGGACTGCGATCGCGCATTAACTTCTTTAGTCACCTCATAAATAAATTGTTGTATAATTTCCGGGGTCATTGAAATGGGGGAAAGGTTCATGTCGTTGTGTTCCAAATACGCAATTAATTTCTTCACGTCAAGAGCATAATTATCAATGGAGTTTTTAGATAAGCCACGCTCTATTTTTAAATAGAGTTGATAGTCTTTAAGTGCGTGTTGCCATTTCATGAATGTAAAGTTAATACTAAAATAGATTATAATGTCTTAATGTGAGGTGTCTCTCTCTCATTTTATTCAATAACTTTTGTATTTTTACTGTATGAAAAAACTAATCATCATCAATGGGCCTAATTTAAATTTATTAGGTAAGCGCGAACCGGCCATTTATGGGAGTTTAACCTTTACAGAGTTTTTGGGTAAAATAAAAAAAAAGTATCCTAAAGTGCTAATAGATTACTTTCAGTCTAATATTGAAGGGGTGCTTATTGATAAATTGCAAGAGGTTGGGTTTAGTTACGATGGTATTATTTTAAATGCTGCCGCTTATACACATACATCCATAGGAATTGGAGATGCTATAAAAGCCATTAAAACACCTGTGGTTGAAGTCCATATCTCAAACACTTTTGAGAGGGAGGAGTTTAGACACAAATCGTATATATCGCCAAATGCAAAAGGGGTCATTTTAGGGTTTGGACTGCAAAGTTACGAACTGGCAATTCAAAGTTTACTTTAAATAGACTGCTTCGCCGTTAGATTTTTAGACTGTTCACTTCGTTCTCTTTTAGAAACAAGACCATATTATATTATAAATAAAAAATTCCAGAAATTTCTGGAACTTTTTTTTAATCTAACAATCTTAATATCTAATATGGTCTAAGAAGTCTAAAGATGGATCACTTCACCATAAGCATCAGCAACAGCTTCCATAACCGCTTCACTCATGGTAGGGTGTGGATGTACTGCCTTTAAAACTTCATGGCCCGTAGTTTCCAATTTTCTACCTAAAACAACCTCGGCAATCATATCGGTTACACCGGCGCCAATCATATGGCATCCCAACCATTCGCCGTATTTAGCATCAAAAATAACTTTTACAAAACCTTCTTTATTACCACCAGCGCTTGCTTTACCGGACGCTGAGAAAGGGAATTTGCCAACTTTAATGGCAATTCCTTTTTCTTTGGCTTGCTTTTCAGTTAAACCAACACTGGCTATTTCAGGAGAACAGTAGGTGCAACCAGGAATGTTGCCATAATCTAAAGCTTCAACATGCTGTCCTGCTATTTTTTCTACACAAAGTATCCCTTCCGCAGAAGCTACGTGAGCCAAAGCTTGTCCTGGTGTTACATCACCAATCGCATAATATCCCGGGATATTTGTTTGATAAAAGTCATTTACTAATATTTTATCTCTATCAACAGCAATTCCAACATCTTCAAGGCCTATATTTTCAATATTTGTTTTAATGCCAACAGCACTTAAAATAATATCTGTTTCTAGAATTTCTTCACCTTTACTTGTTTTTACCGTTGCTTTAACACCAGCTCCAGAGGTATCTACTTTAGTAACTTCGGCAGAGGTCATAATATTGATTCCGCTCTTTTTAAAAGAACGTTCCAATTGTTTTGAAACATCTTCATCTTCAACAGGAACTACATTGTAGAAATATGCAAATTCAACGCCAATAGCCCCAGAACCCACCACAATCATCCTTTTTGGCTGTGTTGGTAAGCTCATAGCTTCACGGTAACCAATTACTTTTTTACCATCTTGAGGTAAACTTGGTAATTCTCTTGAACGCGCACCTGTTGCTATTATAATATGGTCTGCACTATATTCAGTCCCATTAACATCAATCTTTTTACCTGGCTTTAGTTTTCCAAAGCCTTCAATCACGTCAATCTTGTTCTTTTTCATCAAAAACTGAACACCTTTACTCATACCATCTGCAACACCGCGACTGCGTTTTACAACGGCGTCAAAATCCTTATCATAACCGTTTACCGATAATCCATAATCACCGGCATGTTTCAAATATTCAAACACTTGCGCTGATTTTAACAACGCTTTTGTTGGAATACAACCCCAGTTTAAACAAACACCACCAAGACTTTCTTTTTCAATAATAGCTGTTTTAAAACCTAATTGAGAGGCTCTAATAGCTGTAACGTAACCGCCTGGACCACTTCCAAGAACAATAATATCGTATTTACTCATGAGAATTAGTTAATCATTATTACAAGCCACGAATTTACAAAACCTTATTTGAATAACGAATTTAGAGCCGTGTAAATTTCTATCTTTTGTTACCTTTACAACGTAAGAATGAGAATATGAACATACCTAGAACGAGTTTTCCGCGAATTGTAATTATTGGTGGTGGTTTTGCTGGAATTTCCTTGGCTAAAAAATTATCCAAACAAGAAGTACAAGTTGTGTTACTCGATAAAAATAATTATCACACCTTTCAACCCTTATTATATCAAGTTTCTACTGGTGGTTTAGAACCAGATTCCATTGCGTATCCTATTAGAAAAATACTCAAAAATTTCCCTAACTTTCATTTTAGATTAGCTCATGTAGATGAGATAAATGCTGAAGCCAATGAGGTTATTACAAATATTGGTACTCTAAAATATGAATATTTGGTAATTGCTTCAGGCTCTGCAACCAATTATTTTGGAAATACTGAAATAGAAAAGAATAGCATGGCCATGAAATCCATACCACAATCACTTAATTTAAGGAGTTTGATTTTGGAGAATTTTGAGGATGCCTTATTGACTTCAGATTTAAATGAACGGAATGCCTTAATGAACTTTGTAATAGTGGGCGCTGGTCCTACGGGTGTTGAATTGGCTGGTGCCTTGGCAGAAATTAAAAAAGGAATCCTCCCAAAAGATTACCCAGATTTGGACACGCGATTGGTCCAAATTAATTTAATTCAGTCTAGCGATCGCATTCTTAAGGAAATGAGTGAAAAGGCTTCTAAAAAAGCCGAAGATTTCCTTGAAAAATTAGGAGTTAATGTCTGGAAAAATGTTAGAGTATTAAATTATGATGGTAGGATAGTTACGACAAACTCCGATGTAATATTTGAAACGGCAACACTTGTTTGGGCTGCTGGCGTAAAAGGGGCAACTATTAAAGGATTGGATGGAAACGAGTATATTACAAAGGGAGAACGCATTTTAGTGAATGAATTTAATCAAGTAAAAGGAATGAGTACCGTTTTTGCCATAGGCGATGTAGCCTGTATGGAATATGATGAATTTCCAAGAGGATTCCCTATGATGGCACAACCAGCTATTCAGCAAGGACATCAATTAGGGGATAATTTACTAAGATTAATAGAACAAAAACCTATGATTCCTTTTGTGTATAAAGACAAAGGCGCAATGGCTACAGTAGGTAGAAATAAAGCTGTCGTTGATTTAAAGCATTTTAAATTTCAAGGAGTTTTTGCTTGGTATGTTTGGATGTTTGTACATCTTTTTTTCTTAATTGGATTCCGAAATCGATTAGTCGTATTTATAAATTGGGTCTATAATTATGTTCGTTTTGATAGGGAAGCTAGATTGATAATTAGGCCATTTAAAAAGAAACTAAAAAATTCGCAAGCTTGATATTAAAAAAGGTGAGGATTAACTTACTGATTTTCATTTTTTTTTATTTAAATTTAAAAAATTAATCCAACTAAAATTTAACAAAAATGAAAAAACATGTTATTATTGCCATGATGATATTTTCTGTCGTCATGTATTCACAAACAAAAAAAAATGGAACTATTTATATTGAACATCCAGCCATTGTCGTGGTAGAAGCTATGATGCAAGCTGT
>CAXBHA010000030.1:0-11877 GCA_963974955.1 uncultured Yeosuana sp.
AGACTTATGGCAAATTACGGGCATTCAAAATTACATTTATAAAAAACTAAAATTAATAATAACTTTATTTTATTATAACATGACAATACTATAATTCGCAATAAATGGCCCTTTTTACCACAATACTCTTTGAGTTTATATTTATCACCTTTAGCATCTTATCATTATTTAAATTTAGAGATAAACTAGGTTTAGCGCCACTTTACATTCTTCTTGGTGCTATACAATATTTACAAGCCAATCTTGGTACGATGGTAAGTTTTAAGTTTTTCGAAACCTATACCATTTATCCAGGCTCTGTGATTCTATTTGGTGCCGTATTATTTACAGTATTGTTACTCTATATTAAAGAAGGGGTTGCCAGTGCCAGAGCACTTATTTTCGGGATTATTATTTCAAATTCATTGATGTCCGTATTATTTGAAATAACCTATACCCAAGAAGTTATTAATAGAACTATTCGCCATTTAGATATAAATACCTCCTCATTATTTCACATTGATTATAAATTTTTTATAATTGGCACAATTATACTTGTGATTGATTTTTTCTTATTGGTTGTAATGTATCAATATTTAATTTCCAACATTAAGAAAAAATACTACTTTTTCGTCCTCTTTATATCCCTACTTACCGTTTTAGTCTTTGAATCCATAATTTTTAATACGGCATTATTTTATGCCGCTCCAACCTTTAACCCAACTATAATTAGTCAGATTATTGGGAAATCAATTGCTGCATTCATATTTTCTGTAATTCTCTTTTTATACTTAAAATATGTGGAAAAAGAAGACATTAAAACAACTTTTATAAACAACCAAACCCGGGGTGTTTTATCAATTTTAGATTATCGAAAAAAGTATTTTGATATTAAATCTGAAAAAAAAGAAATTGAACAGAAACTAAACATACATCTAAATAATACATTAAATAACATTTCAGATGGTTTTGTGTCTTTGGACACCAATTGGCGCTATACATTCATCAACAAAAAAGGTGGTGAGTTTTTAGGAAGAACGCCTAGTAGTTTAATTGGCAAACACATTTGGACCGAATTTCCCGAAGGTGTAGGGCTTCCATTTTACAACGCATATTACAAAGCTGTTGAAACACAGCAAACACAATATTTTCAAGAATATTACGAACCCTTTGATAAATGGTTTGAGAATAGGGTTTATCCTTCTTCTGATGGGTTATCTATTTATTTTACAGACATTACAGAAAAGAAAAAAACGGAGAAAATCATAATTCAAAGAGAAAAGGAACTAAATATAATTTATCAAACTTCAGCTCAACCTATTTTTATAATCAAAGTAGAAGGTGGCCATAACTATAAATTTATTTCCGTAAGCAATAGTTTTTTAAATATTTTAAATATAACTGAAGAAGAAGTAATTAATAAGCCTGTTAGGGAAATTATTCCAGAACCGTCATTGAATTTGGTTTTGGAAAAATATAAAGAAGCAATAAAAAGTAAAAATTCGGTTCAATGGGAAGAAACTACGCCTTATAACAACGGTATTAAAACAGCGATCGTTACAATAAGCCCATTATTTGAAGTAACAGGCTATTGTACGCATTTGGTAGGTATTATAAATGACATAACTGAAAGAAAAAAAACAGAAGCCCTTTTATTCAAAAGTGAGAAATACTTAGATAACATTATTAATAATATTGGAGACCCCGTATTTGTAAAAGACGACCAAAGCCATTTACTCTTAGTAAATGATGCATTTTGTAAACTTTTCAACCTTAAAAAGGATGATATCATTGGAAAAACACTGGTTGAAGAAGTGCCTCTAGACGAAATGGAAAGTTTTTTACGTATTGATAAACAGGTGCTTAACACAGGTATTGAAAACATCAATGAAGAAAATCTTACAATAAAAGGCGAAGAAACACGAATAATTTCAACAAAAAAAACTAGGTTTCTTGATGATAATGGCAATAAGTATCTGATTGGGATTATTAGAGATATTACCGAACGTAAAAAAACTGAAATTGAATTAGAAAAACACAGAAATCAACTTGAAGAATTAGTTAACCTAAGAACCAAAGAAGTCAATAATAAAAATACCGAATTACAACGCATGAATAAATTATTTGTTGGTAGAGAATTAAAAATGAAAGAACTTAAGAATATTATTAAAGGAATGCAGTTGAAAAATGATAATTAAATCACAAACAAAAAAAAGTATACCTTTTAATATCGCATACTTATGAAATGCCCAATGACAATTTGCAAACCGACCGATATGATTAGCTGGACATTCCATCCTTGTGCTGAGCGCAGTCGAAGTATGACCTATAAAAAACAAATAAATTTAAACAGATGAAAAGCAATACTAGTTATCTTTTCCTAAAAAAACCTGTCGTAGCGGGATTCTTGTCTTTTATCATACTCCTTTTTATTACTCAATATGTTGCTTATCAGAAGTATTTAATTAATACAAATGAAAAACAAAAAGAAATAAACAGTCAGGTCAATTTAATTAAAGAGAAACTGCAAACGTTAATTCAGTTCAGTTATTCAGCTACAAAAACACTACAATATATTGTGGAAAAAAATGGTATCCCCAGTGATTTTGACAGTATAGCAAATGATTTAATTGTTAGAAATAAATATTTTGATGTTGTAGAATTGGTTGATGGAAACGGTATTATTACACATGTATATCCATTAAAGGACAATCAAGTATTAGGCTTTAATATTTTAACAAGTTCTACGGCAAGTAGTGGAGCATTGGCCACAATCAAAAGGAAAGACTTTTTTATCGCGGGCCCGGTTCATTTAAAACAAGGTGGAGTAGGCATCATAAGCAGGCAGCCTATTTTTATAGAAGGTAAATTCGCTGGGTTTTCTGCAGTTGTCACCAAACTTTCCACTTTTTTAAATGACCTTAATATTAACACTTCCAATGACAACCGTTTTTTTTATCAACTATCAAGAGTCAATCTTGAAACTGGCAAAGAAGAATTCTTTTTGGAAAATGATGTGTCTTCTTTTAAAGAATTTGCTATACCCATAAAAATGGCTTTTGGAGAATGGAAACTATATGTTGTACCTGCTAAACCGCATGTATTTAACTCAGCCATTTGGTTCGCTCTTTTAGGGTTAATGATTTCAATATTAGGCGGTTGGGCCGTATGGTTTTTTGCCGGACGCCCTATGCGACTCAATAAACAAATTAATATAAAACTTATAGAACAGGAGTCCCAATTAAAATTAATTTATGAAACCACCCAAGAAGAAATAAAAAAAAGCGAATCAAATTTAAACAAAGCACAACAAATTGCTAATCTTGGAAGCTGGGAATTGGATGTGGAACTTAATAAATTGAATTGGTCCAATGAAATGTTCAGGATTTTCGAGAAAGATCCTAAAAAATTTGAAGTGTCTCGTGAAGCCTTCCTTGATGCTATTCATCCAGAAGACAGGGAAATGGTTATAAATACGTGTGAGAATTCAGTAAAAAACAAAAAACCTTATCAATTAACATACCGCCTAAAATTTGAGAAAGACCGTATTAAATATGTAAATGAGCAATGTGAAACAGTCTACGATGAGAACCAAAAACCTAAAAAGTCATTTGGCACAATACAGGATGTTACAGACAGGAAAGAAGCCGAAGAAATATTAAAAAACAGTGAGTTGTTGTATCGAAGTCTTGCTTCCAATGCACCGGTCGCTATTTTTAATACAGACAAAACGGGTGCCTGTAACTATGTAAATGAAGAATGGTTGAAATATTCTGGTATGAGTTTTACAGAAGCCATGGGGTTTGGGTGGCGTAAAGCCCTGTATCCAGAGGACAAGGAACGAGTTATGAATGAATGGCAACAAGCAATATTATCAAAAACTGAATTTCATTCAGAATTAAGATTTCAGGCTAAAAATGGCAACATAACATGGCTTTCAGTAAAAGCGACCAAACTTTTAGATGCCAATAATAATTTGTATGGTTATATTGGGATGGCTACTGACATTACAGATAGAATTAAAAACGAAGAAGAGTTATTAATATACAAAAACAACCTTGAGAAATTAGTAAAATTAAGAACTGAAGAACTAGATAATAGCAAAGAAGCACTATTAAACCTATTAGAGGATTTAAATATCCAATCTGTTGAATTGGAACAAGCCAAAATTGAAGCGCAATCGGCCAACAAAACAAAATCCGCATTTCTTGCTACCATGTCTCACGAATTAAGAACACCCCTAAATTCCATTATTGGCTTTACAAGTATTTTACTTAAAGGATTTGCTGGTCCATTAAATGACGAACAGGAAAAGCAATTGGGAATGGTAAAGAATAGCGGCCAACATCTTTTAACTTTAATTAACGACATCTTAGATATATCGAAAATAGAGGCAGGTGAATTAATAATTGAAAACGAATTGTTTAATTATTCAGATTCTATAGAGCAAATTGTTAGCATTGTAAATCCACTTGCAGATAAAAAAAATTTAAACATAACTATTACTATAAATTCCTCACCAATAAAAATAACCAGTGATAAACGAAGAGTTGAACAAGTACTTTTGAATTTGCTCACTAATGCCATTAAATTTACAAAACAAGGGGAAATCCATATAGAAGTCTCCCTACAAGATGATAAAATATTAACAAAAGTCATTGATACTGGAATTGGCATAAGTAAAGAAGATATTCCAAATTTATTTATCCCATTTAGTCAATTGGACAATAAACTAACACGACAACAGGAAGGAACTGGATTAGGACTTTCTATTTGTAACACTTTACTTGAAAAACTAAACGGATCGATTTATGTTGAAAGCAAATTGGGAAAAGGCAGCTCCTTTTGTTTTTACTTGCCTTATAATTAATCATTTAGATTGCTATGATTTAAGTATAAAATTAATTATATTTGGGTAGTGTGATTAATAAGTGATCTCTTTGCTTAAAGAAAAATTAACCAACAAACTTTTCTCTCTTTTATATTAAATTATGAAAAAATCGGTTCTAATTATTGAAGACAACGAGCAAAACATGTATTTGCTTAACTTTTTACTCACCACAAACAATTATACTGTGCATCAAGCA
Organism: uncultured Yeosuana sp.; assembly: GCA_963974955.1. GTDB lineage: Bacteria > Bacteroidota > Bacteroidia > Flavobacteriales > Flavobacteriaceae > Yeosuana. The sequence continues at coordinate 5,067 of CAXBHA010000030.1, forward strand.
TTTAATGGTGAAGATGGATTTAAAAAAGCACACCAATACAACCCGAACATTATCTTATTGGATATTCAGTTGCCAGATATGGATGGATATACCATCTGTCGAAAATTAAAATCGAACGGATTACCTAAAACCACTATTATTATAGCAGTGACATCATATGCTATGGGAGGCGATAGAGAAAAGGCACTCCAATCTGGAGCCAATGGATATATAGAAAAACCAATTGATCCAGATTTATTTATTTCTCAAATGGAAACTATTTATAAAGACTTTTTAAATGACCGATAAAACTATTTTAATTGTTGACGACCAGCCAGATAACGTTTACTTACTCGAGAAACAGTTGGAAGGTCATGGGTTTAAAACGATCACAGCAAAGCACGGTATTGAAGGTTTAAAGCTGTTGGATGAGAATAAAATAGACATGATTATCTCCGATATTGTAATGCCAGAGATGGATGGCTTTTTGTTTTGTCGCACCTGTAAAAAACATCGGGTTTTTAAAAAAATACCATTTTTATTTTATACAGCATCCTACTTGGATCATGAAGATGAAAAATTTGGACTGGCCCTGGGAGCTGCAAAATATATTATAAAACCAGTAGAATTGGAAACGCTAATAAAGATAATCGAGGATGTTTTTATTCATACAAAATCCCAAAAAAAATATGTTAGTAAAGTTACCATTTCTGAAGAAGATATATTACATAGCTATAGCGACCGTCTCATAAATAAGCTTGAACTAAAAAACCATGCACTCAATACCGAAATAAATCAACGTAAAAAGACAGAAAAAGCTCTTATAGAAAACGAAAGTAAATTTCGAAGCGTCTATCAAACGTCAAATGATGCCATTGTAATTATCCTTAATAATAAATATGTGAATTGCAATGATAGAACTGTGGAACTTTTTGGTTTTGCTTCAGAGGCAGAATTTTTATCTAAAAAAGTTGGGGAATTATCTCCCAGGACCCAACCCAATGGTGGTTCATCGGTCAAACAAGTAAAGATTCATCTTGAAAATGCCATAAAAAATGGAAGTGAGCATTTTGAATGGGTTTTTAAAAAGAAAAATGGCAATATATTTCAAGGAGAAGTGGTCCTTAGCAGTTTTAATCTACATGGTAAAAACGCATTATTATCAACTGTTCGCGATATTTCGGAACGCAAAAAAGCAGAAAATAAATTAAGGGAAAGTGAAGCTTTTAGCAAAAGTATTCTGTCCTCCTTAAGCGCCCACATTGCAGTAATTGATAAAACAGGATTTATATTAGCGGTGAATAGTGCCTGGGAAAATTTTTCTCTAGAAAATGATGTAACAACATTAGAAAGAACATCCATTGGCAGTAATTATATTGACGTATGTAAAAAAGCAATGGCCAATGGAGACACATTGGCAAGCGATGTTTTAAAAGGCATAAAGGCTGTGTTTAATAAAACAACAAATAATTTTAATATGGAATATCCGTGTCATTCCCCAAAAGAACAACGATGGTTTACCCTGCATATTGAACCTTTCGGAAATGACACAGATAAAGTGGTGCTCTCCCACACCAATATAACAGAACGCAAACTTGCCGAATATGAAGGTGAAATTGCTTTTATAAAATTAAAAGAAGCACAGCGAATAGCGAAAATCGGGAATTGGGAATTTAACCCAGCAACCAAAGAGTTGTTTTTATCAGACCAGTTATATTATATTTTTGAGATTGATGATTCTATAAAGGAAAATTTATTTGAAATTTACAGAAATCACTGTTCTCAAAATGACCACAACTTATTAGATAACCTTACGCAGACAGCAATTAATACAGGGGAAGGATATACCTATAATTATAAAATTACCAGTAGCAAAGGAAAATCAAAATACATTCAAGAGATATGTGAAGTGGTAAAACAAACAAATGGTTCGCCCTTAACGTTAAAGGGTACAATTCAAGACATTACCCAACTTAAAGAAGTTGAACTAAAGCTTCACAAAAAAAATGAGGAGCTTATTAAAACCAATAAAGAATTAGATCAATTTATATACAGTGCATCCCACGATTTAAGAGCACCACTAACCTCTGCAGGTGGATTAATAAACATCTTGAATATGGGCCTACTACCAAACCAGGAAGAGCAAAAATTGCAGTTGGAACTCGTAGAACAATCTTTACAAAAAATGGATGTCTTTATTGATGATATCTTAAATTATTCACGAAATAAAAGAATTGCAATTGCACATAATGAGATTAATTTTAAAGAATTAATAGATGGCATCTGGAATCATTTAAAATATATTGATATTGACCCTAAACTTGATATAACGATTGAAATAAATCAAAAAAGTAAATTCTTCTCAGATTTAAGTCGAATAGAAATTATGTTTAACAATTTAATTTCCAACGCCATTAAATATCAAGATTCCAATAAAAAAGAATGGATTGTAAAAATTATGGTTCTTACTGATGATAAAAAGGCTATTATAACCATTGAGGACAACGGAATAGGAATTGGTGACGAACATAAAGACAAAGTCTTTGATATGTTTTACCGCGCTACAAAGCTATCGACAGGTTCTGGAATGGGCATGTATATAGTAAAAGAAACCATAGATCGCCTTAAAGGAACCATAGCACTAGAATCTACAATACATATAGGAACTAAATTTATTTTAACCCTCCCAAATTTAAAATAGATGAAAGCAAAAGAAATTTTACTAATAGATGATAATAACATTGATAATTACATTAATAAGTACATTATCGAAAAAATGGACATCTCAGAAAAAACCACAGCTATTACCTCACCTGTTGAGGCACTAACATATTTAAGAACCTTAGAAACCGCATTCCCCGATATTATTTTTCTAGACATTAAAATGCCGGAAATGGATGGCTTTGGGTTTTTAGAAGCGTATAATAAATTTTCTGATGAACAAAAGAACAACTGCACGATTGTCATGCTAACATCTTCGCATAATATTAATGATATTGAAAGGGCTTCTCATAATCAATATATAAAAAAATACATGAATAAACCATTGAACCAAACCAAAACACATGAGGCTTATGAGTTATGGAAGTTTATTAAAAAAAGCTAAGTACATGACAAAAATTAATTTTGGAAAATAAGCTACCCGTAGTTTTCAGGATAACCAAGACCTCACAGGTTTTAAAAACCTGTGAGGTCTACATAACGAACAAATTTTAATACGCTTAAAATAAGTTGTTTGTATTTCTATTCTAATTTTTTGTCATGTACTAAAAAAAAGTAATATTATAATAATTTAGTTATACACACATCCTTGATAGACAAAATCAAGTGCTTAGTCTAAATGCCACTACCTTTTATCCTTTTTTACCAAAACACCCTCTTCCAAAATCAAATCGTAATTATACCCCGCTCCAAAATCTTTGTTTAATGTAACTTTCCCTTGTATCGTTACAACTGCACCTACAGGAATTAATAGGTCAGAAGTTACTATAAGATCAAAATCGTCTTTACTACCATCTTTTAAATGTATCCAATTCTTTCCCATTATTCCCACATTTATTTTAGTGCATTTTCCATCAATTTGCACCTCTTTCCCTTCGTATTGTTTTTGGTTCTTAACAAGTTCGGCAATTTTTATAGATCCTTTATGTTGCTCAATTTCTTCACTTTCATCAGCCTCTTCCTGTTTCTGGGAAATGTTCTTATTTGAATTGGGATTTGCAGTATCTCCATTAATTTGAGCAGTATTTCCATGATTTGAGGATACTAAGTTTCCAATCAAATACACTTCATCAAAAACTCTATTTAATTCTTTACTTTCAAAATCAGTTTTCAAACTCCCTCCTAAATAATAATAGGTATCTCCTATATTAATATCCAATGTTTTTGTCGCAATCCAAAATTTCCTGTCTCCTTCTGTTACATTAAGATAAACATAATTTGATGATGGAACAGCCTCATTTACAATCACGGTATGCAAATCAGATGAATTATCAACATCTAATTGCATGGAAGGATTTAATGTGTTTATTTCTGTTGAAATTGTCTTATTGCTGTCTTTACATCCTAAAAAGATTAAAAAAAACACTACAATTGTTAAGTCAAATAGTTTCATAATAGCTAAAAATTATTTTAATATCAAACAATAATAATGAAAAACACTTAATTATTTTGTGATAGTTATCATGTTTAAAAAGTAAAATTACATCAAACAAAAAACCCATGTAAACTAAAGTTTACATGGGTTTTTTTATTATTTAATTTGAATGTCCGTATTCATTCATAATACCATTTTTGTCATTCAGAATGGAGTGGAACGAAATGAATAATCTATTGAAAATCAATGGGATTCCTTCTTTGTAGGAATGACAAAATTATTATATTTTTAGACTTATGACAAATTACAGACATTCAAATTATTTAAATCTTTTATTTACTGTTCCATTTCATCTGCATCATTGCCATGCAATTGCATCATTAAGCCTCCAAAATCACCATATCCTTGTTGGAATACGATTTTACCATTGGCATCAAAATCAAAGGATTCATAATATTTTAAAACCGCAGATCTCGCTTCGGTCGAATCGGTAGCAGGAACAGTTACTTCCCAATCTCCATAATACCTTACAGAGCCGTCTGGTTTTTTTGTATCAACATTTACACCCGGCAATAATACGATAGGATTAGTTAGTAATTTAAAATCATAGTTTTTCCAGAGTTCTTTATCATTTTGCTTTACTTCCGATAAACTCAAAGAATCTTTACCATTTACACCGGTTTCGCGCATTACAAAATTTTCGGCATAATTGGAATAATCTAAATTCTCATGTTGCCATCCTTCAAGATTAGCCAATACTGTTTTGGAATTTTTTTCGAACGCCTCATTAGACGCATTGTTTTGTTTTTCTTGACATCCAACAAATAGGATAGATAGAAATAAAATTGATAAGAACTGTTTCATGTTGTTTTGTTTTAGTGTGTTATACCGTATAAAGTTAAGAATTTTAATTCTAAAATACAACTATAACATCCTAAAAACAAGACCATTAAATATTAAAAAAGAATCAACTTATTTTAAGCTTTTTAACTTCTCCTTGTTGTTTTTTTTGCTCCAATTTTCCCAATTCAAGCTTAATTTCTTCGCTGCGCTTATTTAACTGACTCATCTTTTCGTCCCTAATGTTTTGTTTAAGAGACTTTTCTTCAAGTCTTAATTGTTCTTTTTTAAGTTCAATTTTTTTTAACTTCTTTTCTTTGATTTTTTCTAGAGTAACAGAAGCATATGCATAGCCATACATGCATGCAAATAATAAGGCAACAATACCTAATATCACGTAACCGTTTTCCATGAGGGTAAGGGGATTAAAAATTAATTAATTAATAAGTCACTTTAAAATCTCATATTCCTAAAATTACAAACAAAATATTGGGAATAATTTAATTTTTAATAAAAATATACAATTTGATTTTCTGAATAAAAATTAATAGTTAAAGCACTTAAAAAGTAGTTAAAATAAAGAACACTAAACAAAAACCTTCATTCCACGATAAAAATGAAGGTTTTTTGTTTAATAAGCGTAGGTTTATTCCTTAACCCTAAATAAAGGTTTATTGACCACTCATTTCAGGATTATAAACCCAAATTTCATCCCACGTGTTTGTAAAAGAAACATTATATAAATCCAACTGATTTTGCCATGAGTTTTCGCCATTAACCTTGTTAAAGGTTTCAACCCAATTCACATCCCTTTCAAAATCTGCCCAATTTGGACTAAAAGAAAAAGTGGCAATATGACGGCCAAGGTCTCCTTGTCTAAATTCATTGTAATAAACACCCCAAGGGTTTACACCATCTAAAGCCTTAACTGTTTTACTGATTCTTTCAAAGAATGTATTTACACCTGGTGTTGGTCCATCAGCAACTTCATAATATCTCACAAAAGATATTGGATATTTGGAACTATCATTGTCCAACATATCGGTATTATTTAGCTTTTTGTCAGCTTTCCAATACTCAATGGTTTGGATTTTTTTCACATAAGGCATAACATTATCTCTCCAGTCGGCATCATGACTACCTTCTCCTGGACGTGTATCATTATGCTTATACATCATTGGTCCCATTTCCCAAATAATGTTACCAGAATTTGGTCCAGAAGCAATGTTATAAACGGTCGCCTTATTGGGCCCTGCTTTATGATAGGTAGTATTATGTTTTCTCATGTTTTCTTGCAAAACTTTAAGTTTTGTATTGTCTGGAGTTAACATAATATCTTCCCACATTTTATAATCTTTTGAATCATCTTGGGCATTTACAGTAAGTACAGCACCAAATATTATGGCACCTATACACATTAACAAAATTGGTTTTTTAATCATAATTAAAATTGTTTGGTTAATTAGTTAGCCATATAATTTTTATATGGCCTATGCGAAAAATTAAGAATGGAGAATAATAAATATATAATAAATGAAAAATCCTACTTAATCATTTAAGATAAAGGATCAAAATTTGGAGTAAATCAAATATAAGAAAAAAAAATATGTTTTATTGAAAATGAATGCCTTTTATCTAAGTACATGACAAAAATTAATTTTGAGAGATAAGCTTCTCGTAGTTTTCAGGATAACTAAGACCTCACAGGTTTTTAAAACCTGTGAGGTCTACATAGCGAACAAATTTTAATACGCTTAAAATAAGTTGTTTATATTTCTATTCTAATTTTTTGTCATGTACTAAATTTATAATAAAATACAACGTGTATAAGATTAGTTGCGTGTTTAAGCAACTAATTTAGCAAATACAAACCGAATAGAAAATCCGCGAGGATTT
>CAXBHA010000031.1:0-11276 GCA_963974955.1 uncultured Yeosuana sp.
TGTGTGCGAGGATTTTCCGAAGGAAAATCAGAAGCTAGCAAACGAGCAACTAACATTGGTTTAGGTAAAACTAGCAATTTTTTATACACGGCAAGTGCTTATGTTTTCTGTTATGCCGTTTGTAACAAATTAATTTCAGATAATTCTTGTCCGATTTGATGTATTCCGCTTAAAATTTTCTCAGTCTGTTTCGATGAAGGTTTTTTAGTTCCCGAAACATATTGAGATAATAGGGTAGCGTTCATTCCAATTTTTTCGGCAAGAAATTTGGCATTCAAAACTTTATAAAATTTAAAAAATTGCTTAAAGTCAATTTCAAATCCGATGTCAGTCGGCTCAACTTTAACTTTTTCTTCCTCAAAATAAAATTCAGCCGCCTCGTAAGTGTTGTTTATCAATTCCGGTATTGATTGTCCAGTCGTAAAAATTGGATAATCCGCCGAAAAGGCAGAAAATCCAGTTTTTGTTTTCTCAACTGTCATCGTTATTTTTTTCTTTTTTACCATAATCCTAATTTTTTATTCCTGCATCTTTTAGAATTTTTTTTTCCAATCCTTTACCCATTTCTTTTCTTGGCTACCGTGATTTGGAAAAATAATTGTTCCCTTTTTTAATTCGTGTCGCATTTTTACGTGCGAACCTTTTTGAGATACTGCATACCAACCATCTTTTGTCAATATTTTATAAAGTTGGGAACATTTCATTCAATTTCGTATTTGTTTTTGAATTCAAAGGTAAATTAAAATTTACTTTTTACAAAATAAATTTTAATACGAAGACGGATTTTTGGATTCTGCATTTTGAGTTATATTTTTATTCTGCATTTTTTTGTTCAGTAGATATGGCATAAGTATAAAAGCAACCCCATCTATTATTAAATGTGCAATGATACAAGCAATAATATCCTTCTCTAGAATATATAAAATAGAAAGAAATAATCCTGTAATAAAAACAGGGATTAGATGTCGTATTGACCACCCAGAAATATGAGCTATAGTAAAAAAAATAGTGGAAATAATACCAGCTATCCAAATATTATAGGTAAGTAATGAAATACGTTCTATTGCATAACCTCGAAAAAGAATTTCCTCAACAAAAGCAGCTGTTAAAACAATGAAAACTCTCTTATTCAATGAAAGTTTAATTATTTTTTCAAAACTATTCTCACGATTATTTAAACCTATTTTTTTGAATATGAAAAAAGTAAAACCCATAATGGCCATTGAACCAATTCCACCGATAAAACCTATGAAAAAAGTCCTTGTGGTCACTTTTTTAAATCCAATTGAATGTAAGGTTTCTTTTTCTCCATAAAAGAGAATTAAAAAAATGATGATGACTAAAAACCAAAGAGAAAATTTAGATGCTAATGAGCCAACATCAGTTTTATCACTTTTTTTATAAGCCGTAATTACTAAAGGACCAAATAAAGCAATTGCTAAACCTATCATAGTCCAAAAATTTATCTGTATCTCCATTATATTGGTCGGATTAATATTCCATAAACTTCTTCAATTCCGAAACTATTTTTTGATGAAATTTCTATTTTCGATTTATTGACAGTTTCTTTTTCGTTGGTTCGGTTCCTTCACAATTAAAGGTAACTTAAAGATAACGCTCCTTAATAAGATCCATATGCCATATTTCGTGACCAATAATTATAAAAGCCGCCGCTCTTGCCGTTATATTATTTCCACTTGCATTACCTTGAAATTCTAAATCTTCTTCAGTGAAACTTTTTAACATAACGATAAAACTTTGTCGCAAGGTCTTATATTCTTCAAGCAATGATTCTATACTTTTATTATTTGCATGTGAAGGTTTTATATAATCATTTTGCTCAAATCCGGACAAAGCAGTATGGTCGTGCCTTGACAGTCTAAAACAGCGATACATAAAAACACGTTCGGTATCTATAATATGCTGAAAAACTTCTTTAATGGTCCATTTATCATCAGCATAGCTGTGGTTTAATTTATCCTTTGGAATTTCTTTAAAGAATTTTATGACATTTTTTAAGCCTAATTCAAAATTATCAATCAGACTAATGTCTTTAGGTATTTTATTAATGTAACCACTATAAAATATCGCGTATTCTGTTGGTTTTAAATCTTGTATAACCATGTCTTAAATTTTTGCTTGGTAGGTGTATAAATCGTAGTAGCGGCCTTCTTTAGCAATCAATTGGTCATGGTTTCCTCTTTCTACGATATGTCCTGCTTCAATCACCAAAATTTGATCTGCTTTTCTTATGGTGCTCAACCTATGTGCAATTACGATAGTTGTTCTATCTTTAATTAATTCTGTCAAACTTTTTTGAATTAACGCTTCACTTTCGGTATCTAAACTAGAGGTTGCTTCATCTAAAATTATAATTTTTGGATTTGCTAAAATAGCTCTTGCAATTGCCAATCGCTGACGTTGGCCTCCTGATAATTTGACACCTCTCTCGCCTATCAAAGTTTCTAAACCGTCATCAAATCGGTCCGTAAATTCATTCACATAAGCCGCTTTTACAGCATTTTGCAAATCTTCTTCTGAAGCATTGGGTCGAGGAAACATAATATTCTCTCTAATGGTTCCTTCAAATAAAAATTCATCTTGCAATACAACGCCTAAATATTTTCTATAACTGCTTAAATTTACCTTTCCTAAATCTTGATTGTCAATGGTTACGATTCCCGATATAGGGTTTAAAAATGTTGCAGACAAACCTGCTATAGTAGATTTACCTGAACCTGAACTCCCAACCAATGCCGTAACTGATCCTGCAGGAGCTTTAAAACTTATATTATGTAATACCTCTTTCCCTGCATTATATGAAAACGAGACATCATTAAACTCTATGGCGCCCTTAATGCTTTCTAATTTAATTGTTCGTTCTTCATTATCTTCTTCAGCTGTCATATTCATAAGTTCTTCGGTTCTATCCAAACCAGCAAATGCTTCCGTTAGCTGACTTCCAATATTACCCATTTGAACAATGGGAGCTATCATAAAACCAAGTAATAAAGTAAAAGATAAAAAATCACCAACCGTTAAATCTCCTGTCATAATCTTATAGCCACCAATACCCATAATACCAGTTGAAGCAATCCCTAATAAAAATGTTGAGGAACTCGTCATAAGCGCAGTCGCCGTTAAACTTTTTTTAACGTTCTTAAATAATCTCTCTACCCCTTTTTCAAAGGTTCTATTTTCCTGATCTTCGGCATTAAAAGCCTTAATAACTCGAACTCCAGCCAAGGTTTCGGTTAGTCGTCCTGTTACCTCAGCATTAATTATACCTCGTGTTCTAAATATAGGCCGAATATACCCAAACGCTTTAAGGGCTATAATTCCAAAAATGGCCACTGGTACAAGTACAAAAAACGTCATTGAAGGGCTTATGCGTATTAGAAGTATAAATGAAATAACAGCCGTTATAATCCCTCCTATCATTTGTACCAAACCAGTTCCTATAAGATTTCGTACACCTTCTACATCAGTCATAATCCTTGATACTAATGCTCCAGATTTTGTGTTGTCAAAAAAGCTAATTGGTAAGGATAATACTTTTTTCTGAACTTGAGCACGCAATTCACTAATTAAATATTGCGCTTGAATACTTAAAAGTTTTGTCAATAAAAACGAGGTGACTGCTTGAACCAATATAGCGATTCCTACAATTAACAATAAACTATATAATTGATCGTAATCCTTATTTGGAATCACATCATCCAAAAGCGCTTTACTTTTCCAAGGCAATACCAAACTAGACAAACGGCTTAACACAATCAGTATTAAACCAATAAAAACAAGCTTTCTTCGCGGCCAAATAATAGTTTTAAAGGCCTGAGACATCGTTATTTTTGATTTTGTTTTATCTTTTTCTTTTAGATGTTGCATGGACTATTTAGTGTTTAAAATTAAAGTGCAAAAATAACTATTCTTAAGTTTATAAATCTATTTACTGAATACATTGACAGGATATAATTTGTGCCAAATAGAAAACCACTCATTTTACTGAGTGGTTTTTTAAATGAACGTATTTATTACTAAGTACGTTTTGCCTTTTTGGCAATTTTATCAGCCTTTTTTTCTTTAGCTGTTTTTGTCGGTTCTTTTTTTACGTTTTTCTTTGCGTCTTGCGATTTTGCCATAATTGATATATTTAATTAATATGTTTAAGCTTTAAGTACGATTCTAAATCGCGCTTTTCCTTTTTCTAAATGTTGTATAGCTTTATTAACATCTTCCATTTTAAACTCTTCAACAGTAGGATATATATTGTGTCTAACACAAAACTCTAACATTTTACGAGTTAGTGCAATACTGCCCAGCGGACTTCCACCAACCGATTTTTCACCCATAATCATACTAAATGCGGGAATTGCCATGGGCTCTAACACAGCTCCAACAGTATGTAATTTTCCTTGTGGTGCTAAAGTAGTTAAAAAGGAATTCCAATCTAAACTTACATTGGTTGTATTTAAAATAAAATTTAAAGTCCCCGCAATACCTTCCAGTGCTTTCGGGTTTGTAGAGTCCACCACATGGTGCGCTCCCATTTTTAATATCTCTTCTTTTTTCTTTGGATTAGAACTAAATGCCGTCACCTCACAACCCCAAGCTTTCAAAAACTTGATTGCCATATGTCCAAGACCTCCCACGCCAATAATCCCAACTTTATCTGTTGGTTGAACACCGGACAATACTATTGGATTAAACACAGTAATGCCGCCACAAAACAAAGGTCCTGCTTTTGCTATATCCAATCCTTTTGGTAACGGTGTTACCCAGGACCAATGACCTCGAACGCCATCGGCAAATCCGCCATGACGCCCTACAATTGTACCCTCTGCACTACCACATAAATGCTGTTTTCCGTCTAAACATTGGTTACAATGCATACAGGATGCAGAGTACCAACCCATACCCACTTTATCTCCAATTTTCAATCCTTTTACTTCACTGCCAAGTGCAATAACTTCACCTACTATTTCGTGTCCAGGCACTAAAGGATATTGTGTCATGCCCCATTCGTTATTAATCATACTTAAATCAGAATGACAGACACCACAATAATGCACCTTAATATCTACCTCTTCATTTCCTATTTTCGGTAATTCATATTGAATTTTGTCCAACTTCCCTCCAGCCTCTTTGGCCGCATATGCATTTATTTTTCTCATTTTGTTTTAATTTATTGTGAAAAGGTAAAAAAAAACTTTCAATTTTCTTTTAATAAGGCGTTAAATTTATTTTAACTTTTAAACTACCAATTTCTTATATTTGCTCTCTAATTTTTTAACTAAAGGATATGAAAATTATTGGTATTGGAAAAAACTATGTCAATGATAAATCAGAAATTAACGTTCTAAAAACTGGAGAACAATCCATATTTTTAAAAGCAGAAAGCACTTTAGTTACTAATAATAATATTGTATATCCTTCTATTACGAATGAATTAGCGTATGAAGTTGAATTAGTTGTAAAGATTGGAAAACAGGGAAAAGACATATCTATTGATAAGGCGACTTCTTATATTTCGGAAATTGCAGTTGGCATAGACTACACCGCAAAAGATGTGCTTACAGCTAGTAGAGCTATTAAAGGCTCATGGGCTTTAGCTAAGGGATTTGATGGTGCATCGCCAATATCGAGCTTTAAACCAATCTCAAATTTTCCTGATTTAAATAATATTAATTTCGATTTAGTTATAAATGGTGATCAAAAACAAATTGGCAATACCGATTTTATGATTTATAATTTTGCTGAAATTATTGCCTTTGTATCGAAATACATGACTTTAGAGCCAGGTGATCTTATTTTTACAGGAACCCCAGCTTTAGGAACCGGATTAAATGTTAAAGGTGATCATTTGCAAGCTTCCATTGAAGGCGAACTACTTTTGGATTTTAAAATAGTTTAAATTTCAATTCAAAAAACTATACCTATTTAGCACAAAATATGATAGAATTCATAGTCTTTACAGCAATTTTTAAGTAAATTGCTTATATGAATACTATTGCTAAGCGTATTTTTGATTTTTTGAAGGAATTTCCTCCTTTTAGTATGCTTTCTAATGAAAATTTATTTTCCATTTGTAAATCTATTGAAGTTCAATACGTTGAAAAAGATCATTTTGTATTTAACACAAATGAAGCAGTAAAAGACCGATTTTATGTAGTTAAAGATGGAGACATTGGTTTATTTACTGTTTCAAATCAGCTTGTTGATGAATGTGATGAAGGCGATATTTTTGGCTTACGTGCATTAATGCGTCAAGGACAATATTTGTTAAGTGCTAAAGCTATTGAAGAAAGCGTTATTTACAGTATTTCATCTTCACTATTTGATGAATATATTGCTCCAAATCCAGAAGCTAGTAAGTATTTGATGTCTAATTTGGTTTCAAATTATACAAAGACAAATAGTGAAGAACAAAATCCAAATTTTTTAAATAGCTTTAGTCACATCACAACAGAATTACCGGATTTCTCAGAAGAACTAACTGCCGATTACTCTAAAAACCCTATAGTATGCACCCCAGATACTAGCATTAAAAGCGCCTCACTTTTAATGACACAAAAACGTGTAGGTTCGATTATAATTGCTCAAAATAATAAACCACTAGGTATTATTACAGATAAAGACATAAGAACAAAAATTGGAACGGGCTTTTTTTCTATTGAAGATTCTGTTAATAAAATCATGTCAACCCCAGTAATGACCTATCCTGCCAACATAACCGTTGCAGAGGCACAAATAGCCATGTTAAAACACAAAATTACTCATTTATGTATTACAAAGGATGGTACCGTAAACTCAGAATTAACAGGTATTTTATCTGAACATGACATTATTGTGATTAGAGAAAATAACGCTTCATTTTTAATAAAAGAGGTTAAAAGATCAAAATCTGTAGACGATTTAAAACAAATACGATTGCGGGCTCAAAATTTACTCAAGCGTTATATTGAACAACAAATTCCAATTACATTTGCTACAAAAATTATAACTGAAATTAATAATAGCATTACTCAAAAAATTATTGAAAATGCCATTAAGTACAAGAGCAAACCATTACCAACATCCTTTTCATGGTTAGCCATTGGCAGTCAAGGTAGAGAAGAACAATTATTGTTAACTGACCAAGATAACGCCCTGGTTTTTGAAGATGTTCCCAAACCAGATTTAAAAAAAACCAAAGATTATTTTTTAGAGCTTTCTAAGGAAATAAACAACGATTTAAATACGGTTGGATTTGAATATTGCCCTGCAGATATGATGGCTAAAAACCCTAAATGGTGTTTATCATTATCAGAGTGGAAACAACAATTTAAACGCTGGATTACTACTCCTGATCAAGACAATTTAATGCTATGTACTATATTTTTTGATTTTGAATCTGTTTATGGCAATCGTGAATTGGATGATAAAATGGCTAAAGGAATTTTTGATTTTATTAGTAAACATGAAATATTTTTGAATCATCTTGGGGTAAATGCCTTGAAAAACCCACCACCATTAAGTTTTTTTAGACACTTTTTAGTTGAGCAAAGCGGGGAGCATAAAGACCAGTTTGATATTAAGGCAAGAGCCATGATGCCTTTGGTTGATGCCGCACGATTATTAATTCTTTCAAATAATGTAAAAGCGCATAACAATACCATTTTAAGGTATGAAAAGCTTATTGAACTTGAGCCTCAAAATAAAGAGTTGTATAATGATTGCCTTCTGGCTTTTAAAAATTTGCTGCGATTTAGAACGGAGCAAGGTTTAAAACACAATGATTCTGGACGATTTATAGATTTAAAATCACTTGGTAAATCGAACCGATTGGAATTAAAAAATTGCTTCAAAGCCATCAAAGAAATACAAGAATTGATTTTAGTCAGATTTAATCTTTCACAATTTTTATAACATGGGTTGGTTCAAGAAAAAAACATATCCCAACTTCTGGAATGATTATCTAGCACATTTTAAAAACAAACAAGATACTGCTATTGAATCATTAAGATTTATAGTATTTGATACAGAAACCACAGGGTTAAACCCTAAAGAAGATAGAATTTTATCGATAGGAACGGTTGCCATAGAAAATAACGTTATAAAAATATCTGACAGTCTTGAATGTTATGTAATTCAGGATATCTTTAAAAATGACACTGTAAAAATACATGGCATTCTTAAAGCAGGTAATTATAAAAAAATTGTAGAGCAGGAAGCTCTTGAGTTATTCTTAAACCATGTTCAAAATGCAGTTTTAGTGGCGCATCATGCATTGTTTGATGTGGCAATGATTAATGCAGCCTTAAAAAGAATGGGGTTAGGCATATTAAAGAATAGGGTTTTAGATTTAGGGCATATTTATAAAAAAACAGATATCCATAGAATTTCAAAAACACATGTTAGTTTAGATGAATTAGCAGAACAGTTTAAAATTCCTCAACACGACAGACACACCGCTTCTGGCGACGCTTATATAACAGCTTTATTATTTTTAAAAATCATTGCTAAGTACCAACTCAAAAAACAAATAAATCTTCATGATTTAGAATTACCTGTTTTAAAAATTGGGTTGATATTATAAAGCATTGTCTATGATCTCTTGAACTACCTCGGGGTTTAATAAGGTAGAAGTGTCTCCTAAATTATTAAAATCATTACATGCTATTTTGCGTAAAATACGACGCATAATTTTGCCGCTTCGTGTTTTAGGCAATCCACTTGTAAACTGAATTTTATCCAATTTAGCAATAGGCCCGATATGTTCTGTAATGATTTGATTAATCTCATTTCGTAAATTATTTTGATCGCGGCCTTCACCTGTTTCTTTTAAAATAACGAAACCATATAAAGCATTGCCTTTAATGTCATGTGGGAAACCAACAATAGCAGATTCTGCAACTGCTGGATGCTCATTGATAGCATCTTCAATGGGCGCTGTACCCAAATTATGTCCAGAAACAATAATCACATCATCTACTCTACCAGTAATTCTGTAGTAACCAACCTCATCACGTAAAGCTCCATCACCTGTAAAATATTTATTTTCAAATGTTGAGAAATAAGTGTCTTTATAACGCTGATGATCGCCCCAAATAGTTCTAGCAATAGATGGCCAAGGGTATTTTATACATAATCTTCCGTCAACTTGATTTCCTTTTAATTCTTGCCCTTCTTCATCCATTAATGCTGGCTGAATACCTGGAAAAGGCAAAGTGGCATAGGTTGGCTTTGTTGGAGTTACAAAAGGGATTGGTGAAATCATAATGCCTCCTGTTTCAGTTTGCCACCAGGTATCAACAATTGGGCTTTTTTTCTTTCCAATTACATCATTATACCAGTGCCATGCTTCTTCATTAATAGGCTCTCCTACAGACCCTAAAACCCGTAATGATGTTAAATCTTGATCTTCAGCAAAAGAAATATTTTGTTTAGCTAATGCACGAATAGCCGTTGGCGCCGTGTAGAACTGGTTTATTTTATGCTTTTCAATTATTTGCCAAAAACGTCCAAAATCTGGATAATGTGGTACGCCTTCAAACATAACTGTAGTTGCTCCATTTGCCAATGGGCCATACACAATATAGCTATGCCCTGTAATCCAACCAATATCCGCGGTACACCAATAAATATCATCATCTTTATATTGAAATACGTTTTTAAACGTATAAGCGGTATATACCATGTAACCAGCTGTTGTGTGCACCATTCCTTTAGGTCTTCCTGTAGATCCAGAGGTATATAGTATAAAAAGCGGGTCTTCTGCATCCATAATTTCTGGTTCACAATTATTTGAGGCAACTTCTAACAAGGGTTGCAACCAAATATCCCTTCCTTCTTTCATGGTGACTTTTGAATTTGTCCTGTTTACAACTAAAACAGTTTGAACGCAAGAGCACTTCTCTAAAGCTTCATCAACAATCCCTTTTAAATCAATAGATTTTGAGCCTCTAAAAGAGCCATCTGAAGTAATCACCAATTTACATTCACTATCATTGATTCTTGTAGCCAACGCCGAAGAAGAAAACCCTGCAAAAACCACCGAGTGAATAGCTCCTATTCTAGCACAAGCAAGCAAAGAAATAGCCAATTCTGGAACCATTGGCAAATAAATACAAACCCGGTCTCCTTTTTGTACCCCTTGTGCTTTTAAAACATTTGCCATTTTACAAACCCGTTCATAAAGTTGATTATAAGTAATATGCTGTGCTTCTTCATCAAGGCTGTTGGGCTCGAAAATAATAGCTGTTTTGTCTCCTTTGGCTCTTAAATGTCTGTCAATACAATTTTCTGTAATGTTTAATTTTGCGCCTTCAAACCATTTTACTTCGGGTTTTTTAAAATCCCATTCTAAAACATTATGCCATTTTTTTCGCCACATAAAATGTTCTTCTGCTACTTCTGCCCAAAAATTTTCAGGTTCTCTAACTGATTTTCTATATACTTGATAATATTCTTCTAAATGTTTTATATGATAATTACTCATGCTGATTAGTTTTTAATGTTTTCCTACTTTATGTGTTTTTAGTTTGTGTATTATTTCATCTATAATTAAAGGATCATCAATAGTTGATGGCACCTTGTATTCTTCTTTATCTGCAATGCTGCGCATTAATTTGCGAAGAATTTTTCCAGATCTGGTTTTTGGTAAGCGCTCAACAATAATAACCTGCTTTAAGGAAGCTACAGCTCCAATCTTTTTTCTTACTTTTTGAACAACCTCATCTTGAATAACGGATTCAGCTATTTCATTACCAGATTTAGTAACTGCTAAAGCCAATGGAATTTGCCCTTTAAGATCATCGTGAACACCAATTACGGCACATTCGGCTACAGAAGCATGTGATGCTACCACTTCTTCCATATCGGCTGTTGATAATCTATGTCCAGCAACATTGATTACATCATCTACTCTACCCGTTATATAAACGTATCCGTCTTTATCTTTATAGCCCCCATCACCAGAGAAATAATATCCAGGAAATCGCTCTAAATAACCGGCCTTAAAACGTTCGGAATTCCCCCAAATGTTCAATAAATTTCCTGGTGGCAACGGCAACTTAACGGTTACGTAACCTTCTGTTCCCGGAGGAACAATCTCTCCTTCTTGGTTTAAAATTTGAATATCATAACCACAAACCGGAAACGTGGCAGAACCCGGTTTTACTTTAGCCAATTCTACTCCAACCATATTTGCTAACATGGGCCATCCCGATTCGGTTTGCCACCAATGGTCTATCACTGGAACTTTTAATTTTTCTTCTGCCCATTTAAGTGTAGAG
>CAXBHA010000032.1:0-11218 GCA_963974955.1 uncultured Yeosuana sp.
AATTAAACATTAGTGTTACTGGCGAAACCAAAGAGGGAACAGTATTTAAGATTCCGTTAAGTGATACTGAATCTTTTGGAGATAACTCATATATTTATTTTTTAAGCCCAGACGAAAAGCAAGCACGAATAAATGGGATAGATTTTAATTTTAATGAAGTAAAAGGTCTTGAGCTTGATTTTGATCTGGATATTACTGAAGATGCAGACATTGAAATTATTATCAATAAATCAACTGGACATGCTCTAAAAGGAAGAGGCCGAGGCGGTATGTTAGTTGAGATTAACACGAATGGCAAATTTAATATTTATGGTGACTTTTCTGTGTTTGAAGGTGTTTATAATTTTGCATATGGAGGATTGATAGGAAAGAAATTTATTGTTCAACCTGGCGGAACTCTTGCATGGGATGGCGATCCATTAAAAGCACGTATAAATATGGAAGCCGTTTATAAAACACAAGCAAACCCCTCACCGTTACTAGACAATCCTATAAACAAGAGTATCCCAGTAGAGCTCAATATTAATTTAACAGGGGAATTGGAACATCCAGATCCGAGTTTTGAGTTTATATTTCCCAACGTAAATTCAACAGTAAAATCTGAGTTAAATTATCGGTTAGAATCAAAAGATGATAGACAAAATCAAGCTTTGTATTTATTATCGACAGGAGCCTTTTCACGTGGTTTAAGTGGGCTTAATTTTTCAGGAACCATTGCAGAACGATTAAATGGTATTATTAATGGTATCTTTACAAGTAGTGACAGTAAACTTAATGTTGGCCTAAATTATGAAGTTGGAGAAAATAGGCCCGATTATAAAACCGATGATCGATTTGACTTAACATTGCAAACCCAAATAAGCGATCGCGTATTAATAAATGGTAAAGTTGGTGTGCCGGTTGGTGGTGAAACACAAACAGTAGTAGCTGGTGATGTCCAGATAGAATTTTTGTTAAACGAAGAAGGGACATTAAGGGCAAAAGTATTCAATAGAGAAAATAGTATTCGTAATTTTGGAGAAGAAATTGGGTATACGCAAGGCTTGGGTATTTCCTATAATGTAGATTTTGATACGTTTAAAGAATTACTTCAAAAACTCTTTGTAAATTCCAAAAAACCAAACAAGATTCCTAAAAAGGAAATTGAACAAAAACCCGAAGCAATTTTACCGGATTTTGTAAGTTTCAAAAATTCAGAAAAAAAAGAAAATTGATATTATTTTCGAGTTCCATCTATCAAATTAATAAAAAAGCAGGTTTTTTATTAACTAAAACGTTGTAGTTTTAACACTCATGTAAAAAAAGGAAAATGCTAATAATTATCTGATTTTAGTTTAGTAATTTTACTTCATAATTAATATTTGAATGCCAAATAAAATAAAAAAAATAGGTGTTTTAACCTCTGGAGGAGATGCTCCAGGAATGAATGCGGCCATTCGTTCTGTTGTTAGAACTTGTGCCTTCCATAATATAGAATGTGTAGGGATTTATCGTGGATATGAGGGTTTAATGGAAGGCGATTTTAAACCCATGAACGCTCGAAGTGTTAAAGATATTATCAATAGAGGAGGAACTATTTTAAAAACGGCGAGGTCCAAGGAATTTAGAACCGTAGCAGGAAGAAAAACAGCATACAATCATATAAAAAAATCCAATATAGATGCGCTGGTATTAATTGGTGGTGATGGTACATTTACAGGAGGAATGATTTTTAATCAAGAATTTGATTTTCCTGTCATTGGAATTCCTGGAACTATTGACAACGATATTTTTGGAACGACTCATACCTTAGGTTTTGATACAGCATTGAATACGGTTGTAGAGGCCATAGATAAAATACGAGATACCGCCAGTTCACATAACAGACTTTTCTTTATTGAGGTTATGGGAAGAGATGCAGGTCACATAGCTTTAAATGTAGGTGTTGGTGCAGGTGCAGAAGAGATTTTAATACCCGAAGAAGATATGGGATTGGATAGGCTTGTTGAATCGTTAAGACGAAGTAGGGAGTCCGGAAAGTCATCTAGCATCGTAATTGTCGCTGAAGGAGATAAAATTGGAAAGAGTGTCTTTGAATTAAAAGATTATGTGGATGAAAACATGGAGGGTTATGATGTTCGGGTGTCTGTACTTGGACATATGCAGCGTGGTGGGGCACCATCATGTTTCGATCGTGTCCTGGCAAGTAGAATGGGAGTAAAAGCGGTCGAATCGCTATTAAAAGGAAAAACCAATTATATGGTTGGTTTAATTAATGGTCAAATAGAATTAACACCTTTAGATAATGCTATCAAAGGAAAATCTAAAATAAATTTAGAATTATTGCGTGTGTCTGAAATTATGGCCACTTAACATATTAATTTAAACAAAAATGTCAAAATTAAAAATTGGAATTAACGGATTTGGTAGAATTGGTAGAATTGCTTTTAGAGTAGCTACGGAAAGACCAAACATTGAAATAGTAGGAATTAATGATTTGTTAGATGTGGAACATTAGTTGTTAACGGAAAGGAAATTAGAATTACAGCAGAGCGTAATCCTGAAGATTTAAAATGGGATGCCGTTGGCGCCCAGGTAGTGTTGGATTGTACAGGGATATTCACAAGCTTAGAAGGCGCTCAAAAACATATTAAAGCAGGTGCTAAAAAGGTAGCCATTTCTGCTCCTTCAGCAGATGCCCCTATGTTTGTTATGGGTGTTAATCATAAAGAAATTAATGCGAGTCATACTATTGTGTCTAATGCTTCTTGTACAACCAATTGTTTAGCCCCTTTGGCTAAAGTAATAAATGATAATTTTGGTATTATTGAAGGATTAATGACAACTGTGCACGCGACAACTGCAACTCAATTAACAGTCGATGGGCCTTCCAAAAAAGATTGGAGAGGCGGTAGAAGTGCATTGGCCAATATTATACCTTCATCTACAGGTGCAGCCAAAGCAGTTGGGAAAGTTATTCCTGAATTAAACGGAAAATTAACAGGGATGTCATTTAGGGTTCCAACACCAGATGTATCCGTTGTGGATTTAACAGTTAGAACTAAAAAAGCAGCATCGTGGTCGGAAGTAAAAGCAGCTTTAAAGAACGCCTCAGAAAATGAATTAAAAGGGATACTTGGATATACAGAAGAAGCCGTGGTGTCTCAAGACTTTGTTTCAGAATCTATGACAAGTGTATTCGATGCTGAAGCAAGCATTGCTTTGAATGACAATTTCTTTAAATTAGTTGCTTGGTATGATAATGAGTTTGGTTATTCAACTAAATTAGTTGATTTAGCAGCACATATTGGCTCCATGTAATTTATTAACTTAAACCACAGAATTGTGTTGGTATAATAATATTGATTCTGTGTTTTTTTTATTTTAAAACTTATGATTTTAATTGTTGATAGTGGTTCTACAAAATGTGATTGGATTGCAATAGATAAAGATGGAAACCAATTATTGGAAAAGATGCGCACCAAAGGTCTTAACCCTGAAATTTTAACAGAAAAGAAGCTAAAGAAAACAATTAAAAAGAATATCGTTTTAAATGAAAATAGAAAAATTGTAACACATGTGTTTTTTTATGGAGCAGGTTGTGGAACATCGCGAGGAAAAGAGCTTTTAGGTGGTGTGCTTGAGGCATTTTTTGTCAATGCAGAGATAAAAGTTGAAGAAGATACCATGGCGGCAGTATTTTCTACCTTAAATCACGACAAAGAAGCAGCCGTTGTATGTATTTTAGGAACAGGTTCTAATTGCAGTTATTTTAATGGCAAGAAATTGATTCAAGAGGTTGTTTCTTTGGGCTATATAATTATGGATGACGCTTCTGGAAATTATTATGGACGTCAGTTACTAAGAGATTATTATTTTAATCAAATGCCGGAAGATATTAGAATTGCCTTTGCAAGCAAATATAATTTAGATGCAGACTATATAAAATACCATATTTACAAACAGCCAAACCCAAATGCCTATTTAGCAAATTTTGCTGAGTTTATTTTTCTAAATAAAGATTCAGAATATGGTCAAGTGCTTATAAAAAACGGAATTCGGTTGTTTGCCAAAAACATGATTCTTCAATTTAAAAAAGAACTAAAAACAGTACCCGTACATTTTGCAGGGTCCATTGCATTTTTTTCACAAAATGAAATTAAAGAAGTCGCTAAAGAATTGGGCTTTAATGTTGGTAACTTTGAACGTAGACCAATTGAAGGTTTAGTATCCTATCATGTTAAGCAGTTGAAAAAGACTAACTGAATCTTCGATATATTAATTAAACGGCGGGCCTAATATCAACCTCGACTTTCATTTTGTTCTTACCAGTACTATAAATAACACCTTTTAAAGGGGGGACATCGTAATAATCCCTGCCCCAAGACACTGTAATATGTTGGTTTTTTGGAATTTGATTATTTGTTGGGTCGAAATCTACCCAGCCAAATGTTGGTATATAAACTGAAAACCATGCATGAGACGCATCGGTTCCAATTAGTTTTTCTTTTCCTAGTGGTGGCAAGGTTTCAATATAACCACTTACATATCTTGCTGGTAAACCTATAGAACGCAGACATGCTATCGCCATTTGTGCAAAATCTTGACAAACCCCTTTTTTCTCTTTAAAAACCTCATGAATAGGAGTCGCAATGGTACTAAATGACGAATCAAATTTAAATTTGGTAAAGATACGTTGCATCAATTCAAAACTAGCTTCAAAAATGGCTCGGTTGGGCTTAAAAGATTGTTCTGCATAGGCTTTTATATCTTCTGAAATATTAGCAATGAAAATTGATTCCAATGTAAATTGTTTCGCCTCTATATTTTCAGGTGAATTGGTATTTAAGGCATTCAATGCCTGTACCAAAGTGATCGATTTTCCAGTAACTGAATTTTCAATACTTGGTTGTAATGAATAATCTCGTATTACTTTGCTCAATGCAGTAACTTTTAATTCGGTATGATACTTTTCAATTGAAAAACGTGTAACAGTATTGCCAAAAAAATCCAGTCGTTCAGTTATCTCAGAGGGCGTTGGGCTAATATCTAATTTATAATCGACCAACGTTTGACCTAGCATTGATTTTGGTTTTAATGTAGCTAAATTATGACAAAAGGTTACACCGCTTTCGTATTTATAACTTGTAGTATGCGATAATTGAAATATCATTATTAAAATGGAAAATTTTGATTAACCAATTGTTTTTGCTGGTAAGAATGATTAAAATAAGTATCGGAAACCGCCATAGAGGTTTCGTGTAGCAAATCGCTTATTTCGGCAAGTGAATCGTCAAGATGTTGTCTAATAACACCATCTGGTGTAAGTTCTAATAAAGATTCAATTTTTAAACTATTAATTTTAAAAGTGGCTTCTGAAATAAACTTTTGACAGTCTGTAGCATTACCTGAAATTTCAGAATGAGGCAATCTATCGATATCTTTTTGAATTCTTCTAATCTGATAGGTAAGCGATTTTGAATAATCTGTATCTAATAAAATAAGATTTATAACATTTTCAATACTTAAATAAGAACGATAGCTGTACCTGTAAATATTTAAACTTTCATGACTGGCTAATATGGACTCTAAAATTTCGTATTGAGGCTGCTCGTTGTAATTAACCACTAAAAGTGATCTACATTTTGCAATATTCATCATGGCTTGTTCGGTTTGTAAACCAATAAAATAGAGCAATAAGCCTTGATCGACTAAAATACTTTCTTCAATAAGACCCATAAAAGCAATAAGTCTGGTTATAATTCGGTCTAATAATTTTATAAGTACCGAAATAGAAGTTTTATCGTCTTCATCTTCAAATCGTGTCCAAATTTTTTGAATGCCATCAAAAACACGCCACATATCTTTAGACCATAAATTTCTTAATGTGTAATACGAATGGTTAAAACTTGAAAGTGTTTGGGCAAAACTTCCCATTCTATCTTTATCAATTATTAAAGAACCAATTTCCTTAAGCGGGTCTTTTAAAGCTTCTTCAC
This sequence comes from uncultured Yeosuana sp., assembly GCA_963974955.1. GTDB lineage: Bacteria > Bacteroidota > Bacteroidia > Flavobacteriales > Flavobacteriaceae > Yeosuana. Next base: position 5,979 of record CAXBHA010000032.1, read on the forward strand.
CATCTTCACCTACAAATCCTGGAAATGTAGATGTAATATTAGTAATGGATTGAAACAAACATAAAAGACTTTTTGATGGCGACTTACGCAGATTATACTGTTCGTAACTCATTTTATTAAGTACGGTTCTCAAAAAACGGGCGGTAATTAAAGCTCTGCCTAAATACCTGCCAGACCAATATAAGTTTTCTGCTGTGTTACTAGGTAAGTCGTTAATTCCAGAGATGGAAATTTTACAAGAACTGTCCCATGAGTAATTTTGAATATTGGTTTGAGGTTCATCGGTTACAATCCAAAAATCCTTACTAACGCCACCACGCTGGTTCGAAACAAACAAATTTTCACGTTCTGCAGCAACTCTTACCAAGCCACCCGGCATCACCGAATACGTGTCTTTTTTGGCAATAGAAAAGATTCGGCACAGTACCTTTCTTGGCTCTAGTTTGTCCTTAACAAAGTCAGGTGCTGTTGAAAAGGAGATTCGCTCTTGGGCAACAAAACTATATGGGTTTGATAAAATTTCCGTTTTTAACTTGTCTTGTTGCGAAGCTGTTAAAAATTCACAGAAAAAGATACTTTCACGATTAGAGCGATCTATGCGTTTTACAACTAGATTTGTCAAATTATTTAAAACATAATTGCGTTCCTTCTCTTGTCCGCACCACCAGGATGCTATTTGTGGTAAAATTAATTCTTCATTAAAATAATATTTGCAAATAGCATTCATAAAAGGAATTAATCCTGAGTTTTCTAAAACACCACTTCCAATAGGGTTGATAATAGTTACATTTTGTTGTCTCACTACATCTAACAACCCTGCAACACCTAAATACGAATCTTCTCGTAATTCCAAAGGATCCATAAACACATCATCGACACGTCTTAAAATAACATCAACTTGTTTGAGTTCTTTTAAAGATTTCATCCAAATCTTTCCGCTTCTAACCACTAAATCGTTGCCTGTTACTAAAGGATATCCTAAAAAAGACGACATATAGGCATGCTCAAAGTAAGTTTCGTTTAATGGCCCTGGCGTAAGAATTACAATATTAGGATTTTCTTTATTTTGAGGGGCCGAATCAATAAGCATCTCATTATAATCAAAAAAGAATTTCGTTGGCTGCTTAACATGGATGTTCTTAAAAATATCGGGAAGAATTCTACTTGTAGAATATCTGTTTTCTAAAGCGTAGCCCATTCCTGAAGGCGCTTGAGTTCTATCATTCACAACCCACATACGACCATCTGGCCCACGTGCTAAATCTGCCGAATGAATTAATAAATTTTTAGTTGTTTTATATTGAATTTGATCGCATTGCCTTAAAAAACCACGATGGGCGTAAATTACCTCTGGAGGAATAACACCATTTTTTATAAGTTCACGTTTGCCATAAATGTCTTTTAATATCAGGTTTAATAACTCTGAGCGTTGTTTTATACCTTTTTCGACAGTTTCCCATTCTTTTTGATGAATAAGAAAAGGGATTATATTTAATTCCCAAGCACGATGCATCCCTTTTGGGTCCTTGTAAACATTATATGTAACACCATTTTCATCCATTAACCAATTAATCTCATTTTGTTTGGAGATAAGTGCTTCGGCACCCATTTGGGTAAGGTTATTTAGTAACTTTTCCCAATTAGGGTTAATGGTCATATTGGATTTTAGAACTTCATCGTAATTCTTAAAATCAGAAAAATAATTTTTGAATAATATATTGGAATGGGTTGCCATGTAATAGGTTGCTTATTTTTTTCTCAAATCGAGTGTGTTAGGAAACTCAAAATTAATAGGTAATTCTTTATATCTGAATTTTTTTGACGCGTCTTGTTCTATAACGTTTTTGTTTGATCTGTTTGAATCTTGGTTAATTTCTTCAACAGTTTCTATATCGCCCTGCGTATGACCAAATTCCCAAAAACGATTGATTCGTCTTGATTCAGCCTCATAACTATTTACAGGATATGTTTCATAACTTCTTCCTCCAGGATGTGCCACATAATACCTGCAGCCGCCTATTGAGCGTCTATTCCAAGTATCGACAATATCAAAAACTAAAGGCGTGTCCACATCAATTGTTGGATGTAATGCCGAATAAGGATTCCAAGCTTTATATCTAATTCCTGCAACGAATTCTTCTTTTACAGATGTTTTGTTAAGATTCACTTTTATACCATTACAGGTCAACACATATCTGTCATTATTAAAATTGGATACTTTAACCTGAATACGCTCCACCGAAGAATCTACATATCTTGCGGTTCCACCACCAGTCATTTCTTCTCCTAAAACATTCCAAGGTTCTATGGCAGCACGCAATTCTAAATGGATATTGTTAATATCAACCATACCATGAAGGGGAAATCTAAATTCAAAAAACGGATTAAACCAATCTTCTTTAAATTTGTAACCTGCTTTATTTAATTGATCAACAATATCTTTGATATCCTCTCTCACATAGTGTTCAATTAAGAATTTATCATGTAGTTCCGTACCCCAACGAGTTAATTTGTGCTCATAAGGTTTTTTCCAGAACCAGGCAGCCAATGTTCGGACCAAAAGGTTTTGCATTAAACTCATTTGAGGATGAGGAGGCATATCAAAAGCGCGTAATTCTAATATTCCTAATCTTCCCGATGAAGAATCAGGGGAGTACAGTTTGTCAATACAAAATTCGGCACGATGTGTATTTCCGGTTAAGTCGGTCAATAAATGGCGAAACAATCTATCTGTTAACCAAAAGGGAACATCAGTATTTTTTGGTATTTGATTAAAAGCAATTTCAAGTTCGTATAGGTTTTCCATACGAGCTTCATCTATTCTTGGTGCTTGACTTGTAGCACCTACAAAGGCACCAGAAAATAAATAGGAAAGTCCTGGATGATGTTGCCAAAACGTTAATAAACTCCGCAATAAACTTGGTTTACGCAATAGTGGGCTATCGGCCGGTGTCATACCTCCTAGCGTAACATGGTTTCCGCCACCAGTGCCAGTATGCTTGCCATCTAACATAAATTTCTCAGTGCCCAATCGAGATTTTTTAGCTAGTTCGTAAAGCTTGAAGGTATTATTAACAAGCTCTTCCCAATTTTTTGCAGGATGAACGTTTACTTCAATAACTCCAGGATCGGGTGTTATTTTTAAAGATTCCAATCGCGTATCATTCGGTGCATCATAACCTTCCAGAATGACAGGAACCTTTAACTCTTTCGCAGTAGCTTCAATAGATGCCATTAAATCTAAAAATGATTCAGCAGAGTCTAATGGCGGTAAAAACAAGTGTAGTTTGCCGTCTCTAATTTCTGCGCATAGCCCTGTTCTAATAAAATATTTATTTGAACTTGTTTCAATACTCTTTTTATTGGTTTCTTTATACCTTTTGGAAACACTGTTTTTATAATTTGGAAATGCTTTCTTTTTTGAAAAATTGTCCGGTTCATATTTAGGAAATTCTTCAAGTTCAGTCTTTTTTGTAAGCGAATCTAAAGGCAATCGTAATCCAATAGGGGAGTTACCTGGGATTAGAAACAAATAATTTCTTCTAAATTTCCATTCACTTGTGTACCATGTTCCTTCAGAATTATTTAATGGCAAAACATAACCTACCGCTTTTGAAGTGCCTTCATTTAGAATTTCTTTTAACTTATTTTTCACTAGTAAATTACCATCTTCTTTAGTAGGATCAATGTCTATAGGCAATTTCCCTTCTTCCCATAGGAAATAAAAGGAATCTTCAAACGAAGGAATTATATGGTTATCTGAAACAGCCAGATATTTAGTTAGTGTTTTTAAGAATGTTTTATCCACATCTTCGGGAAGTACTGGATTATAAGAAAAAAGCGATAAGAGATTTTGGTTGTGCCAGATGGCTTTGCCGTCTTTTCTCCAGCATATTTCAATTTGCCAACGTGGTAGCGGTTCGCCAGGATACCACTTGCCTTGAGCTTGATGCAAAAAACCTCCTTTTCCAAATTCATCATATAATCTTGTTGCAAGATTTTTAGCTAATTCACGTTTATGAGGGCCGTCTGCATCTGTATTCCACTCGGGGGATTCCATATCATCAATAGAAACAAAGGTAGGCTCTCCTCCCATGGTCAATCTTACATCTCCTTTCTCTAATTCCTTTTCTACTTTAAAACCAAGTCTATGAATAGCTTTCCACTGGTCATCTGTATAAGGTTTTGTAACTCTTGGTGATTCAAATATGCGTTTAACCGAATTTTCAAAAAAGAATTCTGTTTCGCACGTATCAGTGAGTCCAGATACGGGAGCAGCACTTTCAAACGACGGGGTACATGCCAATGGAATATGCCCTTCGCCAGCTAATAAACCAGAGGTGGCATCAAAACCTATCCAACCTGCGCCTGGAATATACACTTCTGCCCATGCGTGTAAATCGGTAAAATCGTTTTCAGGACCAGAAGGGCCATCTAACGATTTTTCATCCGATTTTAATTGCACCAAGTAGCCCGATACAAAGCGAGCTCCAAAGCCTAAATGCCTAAGCGTCTGAACAAATAACCAAGCAAAGTCTCTACAGGAACCGTTTTTTCGCTCAAGTGTTTCTTCGCAGGTTTGCACACCAGGTTCCATTCTGATATTATAACTTAAATACTCGTAGATTTTTCGGTTGATATCAATTAAAAAATAAATGGTTTTTCTTGGTGAATAATCAATGGTTTTTATAAAATCCTGTAAAAACCTCCCTTTTTCTGTGACTTCTAGATAGGGAAGAAGTTCTTTTTTTAAAGTTTCATTATACTCAAACGGAAATTCTTCGGCATGCTCTTCAACAAAAAAATCAAAGGGATTAATTGTTTTTAAGTCGGCAATAATTTCAACTTCAATGGATAGTTCTTTTGTTTTTTCAGGAAAAACCACTCGCGCCAAATAATTTCCAAAAGGATCTTGCTGCCAATTAAAAAACTGATTTTCAGGTTTTATGTTTATTGAATAAGCCTCAATTGGGGTTCTACTATGAGGTGCGGGTCTTAACCGAAATATATGAGGTGATAATGCTACCGAACGGTCATATTTATATAAGGTTTTATGTGAAATCACTATTTTTAAAGCCATTTATTGATTGGATTAAATGAAAGCACAATTTAGGAGTTTTATAATTGAAACAATCCTTATTATAAGTAAAAAAACCATCAAAATTGATTTATAGCAAAGTTATAATAATGAACTGGTTTAAACTTTTTCCATTTGCTAAAAAATTGTCCTTTTGCGCCCA
>CAXBHA010000033.1:0-11165 GCA_963974955.1 uncultured Yeosuana sp.
GAATGACAAAATCATTATGTTTTCAGACTTATGACAAATTACGGACATTCAAATAAAATAATTAACAAAGCTGGTAAAATTAAAACTTTGTGTCTAAATTCCCTTAATTCTATAACTTTTGTCTCGTTTTTTTTACTTCAAATTCAATAGTCTGACTTTTGAGCCAGTCAACTTTAGATTTCAATTTATAGTTTCCAGGTTTAAGTTCAAATTCGGCAGTTTTGCCATTTCCAACTGAACCAACAATAGAATCATTGATATAGATTCGAAAATTTCTCATTAGATTATACCATTCGTATGGTTTTTTGATGATTAATTTTGTCATTTTAAGAGTTGTTTATTCTGGTTAGACTATTTTTTTAATGGATGCCAATGCCTTAATATGGTTCGTTATTATTCGATTAAATCAAAAGTCGAACGAAGTTCGGCATTTTTTCTTACAAAATCAATTGGTTTCTGTTCTTTTTTAGTCTAGTGCAGTTGTTTATAAATCATTTTAAATAACCAAAACAATGCTTTAATAACTAGTTTAATTTTGTAAATTTGCCTGCGTTTATAAGCGCTACATGATAAAAACAACCAAATACATATTTGTAACAGGCGGTGTAACGTCATCTCTGGGAAAAGGGATTATTGCGGCGTCTCTTGCAAAATTACTTCAAGCACAAGGTTATAGAGTTACTATTCAAAAATTAGATCCTTATATTAATGTTGATCCGGGAACCTTAAATCCGTACGAACATGGTGAATGTTATGTAACTGAAGACGGTGCAGAAACCGATTTGGATTTAGGGCATTATGAGCGTTTTTTAAACGTACCTACAAGTCAGGCCAATAACGTAACAACAGGTCGTATTTACCAAAGTGTAATTGATAAGGAACGTCGGGGTGAGTTTTTAGGAAAAACCGTTCAGGTAGTGCCACATATTACAGATGAAATAAAACGACGTGTTCAACTTCTTGGAAATTCGGGCGACTACGATATTGTTATTACCGAAATAGGAGGGACAGTTGGAGATATTGAGTCCTTGCCATATATAGAAGCCGTGCGTCAATTAAAATGGGATTTAGGCGATAACAATGCTATTGTTATACACTTAACCTTAGTGCCTTATTTAGCTGCGGCCGGAGAGCTTAAAACAAAACCTACGCAGCACAGCGTAAAGACACTTATGGAAAGTGGGGTGCAGGCAGATATTTTGGTATGTAGAACGGAGTATGATTTACCGTATGATTTACGTCGTAAACTGGCGTTGTTTTGTAATGTTAGGGAAGAGGCCGTTATTCAATCTATCGATGCATCCACCATTTATGATGTCCCTAATTTAATGCTAGAAGAAGGTTTAGATAAAGTGGTATTGAAAAAGCTGGCGTTGAAAAGCTCTGTTCCAGATATTACACAATGGAATCAATTTTTAAAAAGGCATAAAAACCCAAAAACAGAAGTGACCATTGGATTAATTGGGAAATATGTCGAATTACAGGACTCTTATAAATCAATTTTGGAATCGTTCATTCACGCAGGCGCGGAAAATGAAGTGAAAGTCACCATAGAATCCATACATTCTGAATATTTGAACGAGGACAATATCAAATTAAAATTGAGCCATTTAGATGGTATTTTAGTTGCTCCAGGATTTGGAGAGCGAGGTATTGAAGGTAAAATTACCGCCGTTAAATTTGTACGCGAAAATAACATTCCGTTTTTCGGAATTTGTTTAGGAATGCAAATGGCAGTCATTGAATTTGCCCGTCATGTGTTACATATTAAGGATGCAAACTCCACAGAGATGGATTTAAATACTAAAAATCCGGTGATTGACTTAATGGAAGAGCAAAAGGCTATTACCGATAAAGGAGGGACTATGCGTTTAGGAGCTTGGGCTTGCGATTTAAAAATTGGAAGCGCGGCTCGTAATATTTACAAAGCGGAAACTATTAAGGAGCGTCACAGGCATCGGTACGAATTTAATAGCGATTATAAAGAACAAATTGAAGCAGCAGGGATGTTGGCTACTGGATTGAACCCAGAAACAGGGTTGGTCGAAATTATTGAAATCCCGAGTCATCCATGGTTTATTGGGGTTCAATACCATCCAGAATATAGTAGTACAGTTGCAAACCCGCATCCGTTATTTGTGGCATTTGTAAAGGCAGCCTTAAAACATAAAAACAGTAAAAAAAGTGCCAGTATGTCACAAAATTAAAAGTGGGTGGTTTTTTGATTTATCAAATGGCTCCTATAAAATTTTCATAATTATTTAGAGTATATAGAAATTCGACATAATAATCACCTTACAATCTCCTTTAATGGAAGGAGAAATTTTTAATAAAATGGAAGAAAAAAAATTAGATATAAATTCGATCATAGGTTTTGTTCTTATTTTCGGAATATTACTTTACATGCTGTGGCAAAATAAACCAACGCCAGAGCAAGTAGCTGAACAGGAAAAAGCAAAGCAAGAGGAAGTTGTCAAAGAGCAAAAGGAAACTAATGATGCACAAACAATCGTCACCACTTCTGAAGATTTTTCGGCAGAGGCGGCTAAAGATTCCATGCATTTGGCAGGCTTAAAAAACAAATTGGGCGCTTTTGCTTACTCATCTACATTGCCTTCAGCTTCTGGTAAGGAAACGGTTGTAGAGTCCGATGTTTTAAAATTAACCTTTAGTAATAAAGGAGGATTTTTATCGGAAGTAAAGATGAAAAACTATGTCAATTACGATTCTATTCCTGTGTATTTAATTAAAGATAATAATGGAGCCTTTAATATCAATTTTTGGACTACAGATAGTAGAATTTTAAATACGCAAGATTTATATTTTGAACCAACTATTACAAAAAACGGGGACAACACGATAGTTTCAATGAAATTAAAAGTGTCTGACACGAAGTTTTTGGAATATCGTTACGAGATTAAGAACGATGATTATATGCTTGGGTTCTCTATTCGATCCCAAGGGTTAAATGATGTAATTAATAGCTCTCAAGAAGTTAACTTAGATTGGAAAATAAAAACCTATCGCCATGCAAAAAGTATTTCTTACGAAAACAGATATACCGAGTTAATTTATGAGTATGAAGGTGGGAAAGATGATTATTTAAGTCAACGTTCAGATACTGATAATACGGTACACGATGTTACCTATGTTGCCTTTAAGCAGCATTTTTTCACTTCTATATTATTAGCAGACACACCTTTTAAAAGAGCAACCTTAACATCTCATAACCTAGTTAAAGATGAAGAGATTGATACGGTTTTTACAAAAGCTTTTGAAGCAAAACTCCCGTTGGAATTGGCAAGCGGTGAACTTAATAAAACCATGAATTTGTATTTGGGGCCAACAGATTATAAAATATTGAATTCTTACAATAGAAATTTGGATGAGGTAGTTCCATTGGGGTGGGGTATTTTTGGGTGGATTAACCGCTATGTGTTTATTCCAACATTTAGCTTTTTAAGTTCATTTCTACCTTATGGATTTGCCATAATTGTCATGACCATTTTGGTAAGAATAGTGATGTCGCCAGTAACGTACAAATCATATGTCTCTCAGGCAAAAATGAAGGTCTTAAAGCCGGAAATCACCGAGATTAATGAAAAGTATAAAGATAACGCCATGAAAAAACAACAGGAAACCATGGCGCTTTACAGTAAGGCAGGAGCTAGCCCTATGGCCGGTTGTTTACCAGCGTTACTGCAATTGCCAGTGTTCTATGCCTTGTTTCAATTTTTCCCGTCGGCGTTTGATTTACGGCAGAAGAGTTTTCTTTGGGCGGAGGATTTATCATCTTATGATACTATAGCCAAGCTTCCATTTCACATACCTTTTTATGGTGATCATGTTAGTTTGTTTCCAATATTGGCTTCTGTGGCTATATTCTTTTATATGCAAATGACAACAGGACAGCAAATGGCATCACAGCCAACACAAGAAGGGATGCCCGATATGAGTAAAATGATGAAGTACATGATGTATTTTTCACCATTATTGATGTTGTTTTTCTTTAACAACTATGCCTCAGGATTGAGCTTGTATTACTTTGTTTCAAACTTGATTACCATTGGTATTATGCTGGTAATAAAGAAATACATTATCGATGAGGATAAAATTCATGCAAAAATCCAAGAGAATAAGAAGAAACCTAAAAAGGAAAATAAATTTCAGGCAAAAATGAAAGAAATGATGGAGAAGGCAGAAAAACAAAAACAAGCTCAAAAGCGTAAGTAAATTTAAAAGCTGCCAAATGGCAGCTTTTTTGTTACATACAATTTCATAAATAAGTAAACGTTATTACAACGGAGTTTTTAAATATTAAAAAATGAGGATACCTATAATATCATTATGTCTTTTTGTAAGTACTTTGGTTGCATCGCAAACCATCAATCAATTGGATGCAAATGGCAAACGTGATGGAATTTGGAAAAAATATTTCGATGACACTAAAATTTTAAGGTATGAAGGAGAGTTTAGTCACGGTAAAGAAATAGGTCTTTTTAAATTCTATAAAAATGTAGCTGATAAAGCATCGTTAACAGCCACGAAACAATTTAACGAAAAGGATACTAAAGCGTATGTAATATTTTACACTTCCATGGGGAAAGTTGTTAGCGAAGGTGAGATGAATGGAAAAATGTACGTAGGTGCTTGGAAGTATTATCAAAAAACATCTAATAAATTATTAACGCTTGAGAACTATAATGAATCTGGTCTTTTGGATGGAGACCGTTTTGTCTATTACGAAAACGGGCAAGTTGCTGAAATAAAGCATTATGAAAATGGAAAGCTACAAGGAAAATCTGTTTGGTATTCAGAAAATAATGTCGTTCTTAAAGAATTTGTTTATGCGAATGATCAATTGCACGGGCCTTCAAAATATTATAATTCTAAAGGTGAATTAATTATTGAGGGACAATATAAAAATGATAAGAAAAGCGGAATTTGGAACTATTATGAAGGTGGTAAATTAACGAATGAAAAAGATTTCACGTATTATTCAAAACCCAAAAAAAAGTAACTCACTTCTAGTCTTTTGTGATTGAATCGAGAATAGAATTATAGGTATTAATTGTATCTTTGCATCTTATTTTTATATTATGAAACGTGTTATAGTAGGTCTTTCAGGAGGTGTTGATTCTAGTGTTGCGGCTTACTTATTAAAGCAACAAGGGTACGATGTGATTGGTTTGTTCATGAAAAACTGGCACGATGATTCTGTTACAATCTCCAATGAATGCCCTTGGTTAGATGATAGTAACGATGCTATGTTGGTTGCAGACAAACTGGGTATTCCATTTCAGACGGTCGATTTAAGTGAACAATATAAAGAGCGAATTGTTGACTACATGTTTAGGGAGTATGAAAACGGTAGAACTCCAAATCCAGATGTACTATGCAATAGAGAGATTAAGTTTGATGTATTTATGAAGATTGCCATGGAACTTGGAGCCGATTATGTGGCAACCGGTCATTATTGCAGAAAAGGAGTCGTCAATAAAGAAGGAAAACCGATATATCAATTGCTGGCTGGTGCCGATATAAATAAGGATCAGTCCTATTTTTTATGTCAGTTATCTCAAGAGCAATTGGCAAAATCCTTATTTCCAATAGGTGAATTAACAAAACCTGAGGTAAGGGATATTGCTTCGCAATTAGATTTGGTAACTGCCGAAAAAAAGGATTCTCAGGGGCTTTGTTTTATAGGCAAGGTTAAATTGCCAGATTTTTTACAGCAACAATTAAAACCTAAAGAAGGAAAAATTGTTGAAATTCCTCAAAAAAATGTGATATACACAACAAATGCCCCCAATTTTAAAACAAAAGAGGATCGACTGGAATTTCTATCTCGTAAACTAAAGTACCAAATTGAAGATGGTAAAGTTGTTGGCAAACATCAAGGTGCTCATTATTTCACAAAAGGACAACGTAAAGGATTGGCTGTTGGTGGCAATGCAGAACCTTTATTTGTTATTGAAACCGATGTGAATGAGAATGTTATTTATACCGGACAAGGGAAACAACATCCAGGGTTATATAAAATGGCCTTATTTGTAAGTAACAATGAACTACATTGGATTCGAGAGGATTTAAGATTAAAAACTGGAGAAACAATGTCTGTTTTGGCAAGAATCCGTTATCGACAACCCTTGCAAAAAGCGACTCTGACTAAAGTGGAGTCCGGTTTGTATGTCGAATTTGAACATCCACAATCCGCCATTACCGAAGGTCAGTTCGTTGCTTGGTATTTAAAAGATGAATTAGTTGGTTCAGGAGTAATTTGCTAAATTGCAAACCCTTAAATGTATTGTAATGAGAGTTTACCTATTCTTATATGTTAGTTTATGTCTTTCGTTCACTTGTTTTTCACAAAATGAAGATGCATGGGTGTATTTGACTGATAAAGCAAATGTTGCTAATTCAATCGCAAATCCTATTACCATACTTTCCCAAAAAGCTATCGATAGAAAAAATGCCCATAATGTGGTTATCGATAAGCGTGATGTGCCCGTTAATGAAGTTTATATTGCACAATTAAAGCTTCAAACAGGAATTATCGTCATGGCTAAATCTAAATGGTTTAATGCAGTGCATGTAAGAGGCTCAGAATTAGACATTAAAGCGCTTAAAAATTTGAGCTTTGTTAATTCAATAGATTTCGCTGATAAAAGTTTGAATACCCTAAAAAGGACACAGTCAAAAAAAGAATCAAAATTTCAAGAAACCACTACGGTTTTTAATTATGGGAGTGCTGTCAATCAAATTCAAATGTTTAATGGAGATCAGTTGCATTTGGCAAATTTTACAGGAACAGAAATCACAGTAGCGGTACTTGATGCGGCTTTTCCAAATGTAGATGGTATGGCCTCATTTCAACGTTTAAGAGATGGCGGGCATATTAAAGGCACCTATGATTTTGTAAATAGAGATCCTGATGTTTATGTCAATAATATTGGCGATCCAAGCAATCACGGCACCTTGGTATTAAGTACTATGGCAGGCTATGTGCAAGATACGTTTGTAGGAACTGCTCCAGATGCGGATTACTACCTATTTATTACCGAAGATAATTTTAATGAAAATCCTGTTGAAGAAAGTTATTGGGTAGAAGCGGCTGAACGTGCAGATAGTTTAGGAGTTGACGTGATCAATACATCATTGGGATATGGCAGTTTTTATGATAATACCAAATATAACTATCCAGCTACTGATTTTGATGGAAGTACAATTTACATAACAAGAGGTGCTAATGTAGCTTTTGAAAAGGGGATGCTTTTGGTTACTTCAGCGGGAAATGAAGGGACAAGTGGCTTGAATGCACCGGCCGATGCTCCTGGAGTATTTACAATAGGCGCCGTTGATTCTAACGAAAATTATGTGACGTTTAGTTCTATTGGTAGCAACATTCAATCGACCCAAAAGCCCGATGTTGTTGCACAAGGACAAAATAGTTCTGTGATTTTTGAAAATGATGGCATAGGCACGGCCAATGGAACCTCTTTTAGTTCACCTATAATGGCTGGAGGTATTGCATGCTTATGGCAGGCACTCCCTAATAAATCGAATGCCGAGATTATGCAATTGGTAAGGGAATCGTCGTCGCAATACAATACCCCAGATCATGAGTTGGGCTATGGTATTCCAGATTTGCAATTAGCACTTGATTTGGGATTGGCTTCAGAAAATGCTCAAAGCAAGAATATCGAAGTTAAAATGTTTCCTAATCCGACAGATGGCATTATGTATCTTTCTGTTCCTTCCAACTTGACCGAGATATCAATTCAGTTGTTTGATATGTTGGGAAAGCAAGTGCTTAATTTTCCAATAAATACCATGAACAAAAAATTTGATATTACGTTTTTATCGAGAGGTATTTATATAGCAAAAATTCAATCAAAAACAATTTTGAAATCATTCAAAATCATTAAAACTTAAATGCAGAATAGAATTACTGAATTGTTTAATATCAAATATCCTATTGTTCAGGCAGGAATGGTTTGGAATAGCGGATGGAAACTTGCCTCTGCGTCGAGTAATGCAGGGATTCTTGGACTAATCGGTGCAGGGTCCATGTATCCGGAAGTGTTACGAGAACACATTCAAAAATGTAAAAAGGCTACAGATAGACCGTTTGGTGTGAATGTTCCCATGTTATATCCAAACATTCAAGAAATCATGGATATTATTGTAGATGAAGGTGTTAAAATTGTTTTTACTTCTGCTGGAAATCCAAAGACATGGACATCCTGGTTAAAGGAACGAGGTATAACCGTTGTTCATGTAGTAAGTAGTGTAAAGTTTGCTCTAAAGGCCCAAGAAGCTGGTGTAGATGCTATTGTTGCTGAAGGGTTTGAAGCTGGTGGACATAATGGTAGAGATGAGACTACAACCTTGACCTTAATACCTATGGTAAAGGAACAAATTAACATACCTTTAGTTGCTGCCGGTGGTATAGCAACGGGAAAAGCTATGTTGGCAGCTATGGTTTTGGGTGCCGATGGTGTTCAAGTTGGAAGTCGTTTTGTTGCAAGTCATGAATCTTCAGCGCATCAAGCTTTTAAACAATTGGTGGTTAACTCAAAAGAAGGTGATACTCAATTAACCTTAAAAGAATTAGCGCCCGTTCGATTGATTAAAAATAAATTTTATAATGATGTTCAAGAGCTTTATAAAAAGTCCCCAACCGTTGAAGAATTAAAGTCATTATTGGGAAGAGCTCGCGCAAAAAGGGGCATGTTTGAAGGTGATTTAGCGGAAGGTGAATTGGAAATAGGACAAATAGCAGGATTGATTCATGATATAAAACCGGTTTCTGAAATTGTTGCCGATTTAATGACAGAGTTTGAAGAGGCTAAAAAGAACGTAATCAACTTATAGATTAGTTCCTTAAAAATAAAAGAGGCTGTCTGAAAAGTGTCATTCTGAATAAAAATGAAGAATCTATTGAAAATCAAATTATTGATAATTAGGTAAATAAGATTTTTCGACTACGCTCAAAATGACAATCAAAACACTTTTAAGACAGCCTTTTCAATATGGAAACCTATAAGCCAAAATCATCTTTAATCCCTATAAAATAAAAAGCTAAATGTTTCTCAAATATTTTATTCATTGGATAGATTTTTTAGGGAGCATGTAAAAGTAATAAAAATAAAAACCTGTTAATAAGCAAGTTATAATTACTTGTTAACAAGGGGGTAAGCACTCCTAAATATTTTATAAATCACTTTTATAAAAATTCGCATAAGCTAAGACTATAGTTTACTTTTGCCCGATGCAATTAAAAAATTACACAAAAGAATTCAAATATAACTGGCAATTGGCAGCTCCGGTTATGTTAGGAATGCTGGGTCATTCCTTTGTGAGTTTTGTTGATAATATAATGGTTGGTCAATTGGGTACGGCGGAATTAGCGGCTGTTTCTTTAGGGAATAGTTTTATGTTTATAGCCATGTCCCTTGGTATTGGCTTTTCAACAGCAATTACGCCTTTAACAGCGGAAGCCGATGCGGAAGAAAATTTCGAAAAAGGAAAATCTGCCTTTAAGCATGGGTTGTTTTTATGCACGCTTCTTGGGATTTCACTCTTTTTAATGGTGCTTTTTGCTAAACCACTTATGTACCTTATGAAGCAACCAAGTGAAGTCGTAGCCTTGGCTATTCCTTATCTTGATTTTGTGGCCTTTTCATTAATACCCTTGATTATATTTCAGGCGTTTAAACAATTTAGTGATGGTCTCTCCATGACCAGATATCCTATGTATGCAACCCTATTAGGAAATATAGCCAATGTTATTTTAAACTATCTACTGATTTTTGGAAAATTTGGATTTCCCGAACTTGGTATTGTAGGAGCAGCCTATGGAACACTGGTATCTCGATTTATCATGGTTTGGTATTTGTGGTACTTGCTTAAAGGGAAAGAAAAATCAAAAGCGTTTGTGACTCATATCAAAATCTTTGTTTTGGATACGTTGATGCTGAAAAAAATTATAAATCTGGGAGCGCCAAGTGCCATGCAAATGTTTTTTGAAGTCGCCATTTTTACCGCAGCTATTTGGTTAAGCGGTACTCTGGGTAAAAACCCTCAAGCAGCGAATCAAATAGCATTAAACTTATCGTCCATGACCTTTATGGTAGCTATGGGATTAAGTGTTACTGCCATGATTAGAGTTGGTAATCAAAAAGGATTACAAAATTATTTTGAATTGCGTCGTATTGCATTTTCTATCTTTTTGTTTGGAATTATTTTCGCAATAAGTTTTGCTATTGTTTTCTTCATATTTAATACTCAGTTACCAAAAATATATGTCGATTTTAAGGATACTAAAAATCTTATTGATAATACAGAGGTTATTGGTATTGCTTCAAAACTATTGATAGCTGCTGCTATTTTTCAAATAAGTGATAGTATTCAAGTACTTGTTTTAGGTGCGTTACGTGGACTTCAAGATGTTAAAATACCCACAATACTCACCTTCATTTCGTATTGGCTTGTTGGGTTTCCAATAAGTTGGTTTTTGGGAAAAGAAGAAGCTTATGGGAGTTTTGGTATTTGGTTAGGGTTACTCGCTGGTTTAACAACGGCAGCAATTTTATTGTATATTCGATTTAATTATTTGACTAAAAGACTAATTTTGTCTAACAACTAACAACTAACAACTAGTATTAACATGCAATTACCAAAATTTATTTTAGGCGACAATACAGATTTTCCTGAGGCCATCTATGTAATTCATACCGAATTTCCACGATTTATTATTAATCTTGAAGATGATGAGGTTGAGTGGTTTGAAGATTTTGATGAAGAAGATGAAAAAGAATTGAAATCTGAAACGGAGAATCTGATAAAATTGGCCACAGATTTTTACGATAGAGAGGTTTCATTATATGAAGAATAATGATTGATAAACTTTTACACTACGACACCTCGCTTTTTTTATTTTTAAACAATCTGGGTTCGCCCACATGGGATAATTTTTGGTTGATAATAACTTATAAGTTTACATTTATACCTTTGTATGCTTGGTTACTGTATCTTCTTTATAAAAAATACGGATTAAAATCTTTTTTGATTTTTATAGTGATCGTGGCTTTAATGATCACATTTACAGACCAAGTTACAAATGTTTTTAAACGTGGTTTTGAAAGACCACGACCTTGTGG
>CAXBHA010000034.1:0-11026 GCA_963974955.1 uncultured Yeosuana sp.
AAAAGATATCAAAAACACAAAAGGAAAAATCAGATTTAAATTTTAATGACAAGAAAAAATTGGAATCTTTTTTCAATCGTCAAAAACAACAGGACGACATGATGAAAAATTTCAACAAAAAACTTAAGGATAACTTACAGGAATATCAAAAGGAGGATTCCAAAGAAGATATTTTTAAAAATGATTTAGAGAAGCGTTTACAAGAAAACGAAGAACAATTAAAAAAGGACGAAAAACTTTTAGAAGAACTTAATAGACTACAGGACAAAATTAATAGAGAAGAGTTTACACAAAAACTTGAAGAGCTTGCCAAACAAAACAAAAATAAAAAGAGAAGTTTGGAACAGATATTGGAATTAACGAAGCGATTTTATGTAGGTAAAAAACTGGAAAAATTGCAGCAGTTATTGAGTGAATTGGCTATCGAACAAGATAAACTTTCGGAGGAGGCACAAGAAAAGAACAATAAGGAAGCACAAGAAAAGCTAAATAATACGTTTGATGATTTTCAAAAGCAGTTCGACAAACTAGAGAAGGACAATAAGTCTTTAAAAAAACCGCTTGATGTTCCTCGTGATAAACTTGATGAGCAGGATGTTCAAGAAAGTCAACAAGAGGCTGTAATGGAATTGAACAAGAGCGAACAATCACAAGAAGGCCAAAACAAGGAACAAAGCAAGGGTAATGCGAAAAAAAACCAAAAAAAGGCGGCGATGAAAATGCAACAAATGAGTAAGAAAATGCAACAATCGATGTTGGCAGAAAATGGCGAACAGTTGCAAGAAGATACTGATATGTTACGGCAAATATTGGATAATACGTTACTTTTTTCTTTTAATCAGGAAACACTTATGAATTGGTTTATGGCGATTGAAACCAATAATAATAAATATGCGGGCTATTTAAGGAAGCAAAGTGATTTAAAAGAACATTTTCAACATATTGATGATAGTCTATTTGCTTTATCGCTTAGGCAACCAAAGCTTTCAGAAATGGTAAATAAGGAAATTACTGAAGTATATTTTAATATGGACAAGGCGTTGGCGCAATTTTCCGAGAATCAATTAGTTCAAGGAGTTGCAAATCAACAGTTTACGATTACAGCGAGCAATAATTTGACCAATTTATTAAGCAATATGTTGGATAATATGGATGAACGATTAAATCCTTCAGGAGGCAAAGGAGATATGCAATTGCCCGATATTATTATGAGTCAAGAGGAGTTAAATAAGATGATGGAAAAGGGGATAAAAAAGGAGGAGGGTAAACAACAGGATGGAGGGAAAGGAAAGGATGAAAAGAAGGGAACGGACACTTCAAATGGGAATGAGGGTGAAGGTGACAAGGACAATGAAATGCTCTATCAAATTTATCAAAAACAAGCGGAATTAAGACAAGCCCTGGAGGATAAACTTTCAAAAGAAGGAGGCAATAGTGACGGTGAGAATGTGCTAAAAAAAATGGAGGAGGTTGAAATGGATTTGTTAAATAAGGGGTTTACAAATCAGACACTTCAAAAAATGATGGATTTGGAACATCAGTTATTAAAATTGGATAATGCAACGTTTCAGCAAGGCGAAGACAACAAGCGCCAATCCGATTCAAATAAAGATCAATTTAAGAACACTACAAATAATCAGTTACCGACAGCAAAACAATATTTTAAAACAACAGAAATTTTGAATAGGCAAACACTACCTTTGCGACCATTATATAAACGTAAAGTTCAAGATTATTTTAAAAGCACAAATGATAAGTTTTAATTCTGAAATAGAGTTCTCGTTGGAGAACGAGGAGGGAATAGCGAAATGGATTTCTATGGTTATTATAACAGAAGGATTTAAGGAAGGGAATATTAATTATGTGTTTTGTGATGATGATTATTTACATAAATTGAATGTGGAATTTTTAAAGCATGACACATTAACGGACATTATAAGTTTTGACTATACAATTGGCAAAGTTATTCAGGGTGATGTCTTTATTTCGGTTGAACGTGTTGAAGAAAATGCTAAAGAATATAAAGTTTCATTTTTGGATGAATTGCACAGAGTAATGGTTCATGGTGTTTTGCATTATTGCGGATACAAGGACAAGTCGGCTCAAGATAAAACAGAAATGCGCGGAAAGGAAAACCGCTATCTAGCTGTATTAGGTTGATATTTTGATTCTAACTATATTTGCGGGCTTATAAAAAAGGGAATGTGTGTTAAAACGCAGATTGTTCCACGTGGAACAAATAAATTATTCAAAAGAGTTAAATTAAAAATTTATTAATATAAAATGTTTAACGAGGTGTATGATGTTATTGTTGTTGGGGCGGGTCACGCAGGTAGTGAGGCGGCAGCTGCGGCTGCCAATATGGGAAGCAAAACTTTGCTAGTAACCATGAATCTTCAAAACATTGCTCAAATGTCTTGTAACCCTGCCATGGGCGGAATTGCAAAAGGGCAAATTGTCAGGGAAATTGACGCCTTAGGCGGCTACAGTGGAATTGTTAGTGATACATCGGCTATTCAGTTCAAAATGTTGAATAAATCTAAAGGGCCGGCCATGTGGAGTCCGAGAGTTCAAAGTGATAGAATGCGGTTTGCTGAAGACTGGAGATTAATGCTTGAACAGACGCCTAATTTAGATTTTTATCAAGACATGGTGTCTGGTTTATTGATTGAAAAAGGCAAAGTTATTGGGGTTAAAACGTCTCTTGGTGTTGAGATTAAATCCAAAACAGTGGTTCTTACCAATGGCACTTTTTTAAATGGACTTATTCATATTGGAGACAAAAATTTTGGTGGCGGACGTGCAGGCGAAAAAGCTTCTACAGGAATTACAGAACAACTGGTTGATTTAGGTTTTGATTCGGGTAGAATGAAAACAGGAACACCCCCTAGAGTTGATGGAAGGTCTTTGGATTATTCGAAGATGATTGAACAACCGGGTGATGAAAATCCAGAAAAGTTTTCCTATTTGGATAGCACAAAACCTTTAGAAAAGCAACGTTCTTGTTATATGACCTATACAAGTCCAGAGGTGCACAATTTGCTTCGTGAAGGGTTCAATAGATCGCCCATGTTTAACGGTAGGATTAAAAGTGTAGGCCCTAGGTATTGTCCTTCAATTGAAGATAAAATAAATCGTTTCGCGGATAAAGATAGGCACCAATTATTTATTGAACCAGAAGGCTGGAATACCGTTGAAGTGTATGTAAATGGTTTTTCCACATCGTTGCCAGAAGACGTCCAATTTAATGCGATGCGTTCGGTAGTGGGATTTGAAAATGTGAAATTCTTTAGACCAGGTTATGCCATAGAATATGATTATTTTCCACCAACGCAATTAAAGCATACGTTAGAAACAAAGCTTATTGAAGGACTGTTTTTTGCAGGTCAAATTAACGGCACTACAGGATATGAAGAAGCGGCTTCTCAAGGATTGATGGCTGGGATAAACGCCAGTTTAAAAGTACAGGAACGAGATGGTTTTACCTTAAAAAGAGATGAAGCTTATATTGGTGTTTTGATTGACGATTTGATAACAAAAGGGACTGAAGAACCGTATAGAATGTTTACATCTCGGGCAGAGTATAGAACCTTATTGAGACAGGATAACGCAGATTTACGCCTGACACCAAAAGGCTATGAGTTGGGATTGGCCAGTAAAAAACGGCTGGAGCGCATGGAAAAAAAGCATTCCGACGCCGAAAAATTTGTTGAGTTTTTTGTGAATACCAGTATAAAACCCGAAGAGGCAAATCCCGTATTGGAATCGAAAGGTTCTGCGTTAGTCAATCAATCTGATAAGATGTTTAAAATCTTTTCCAGACCGAATATTACGATTGATGATGTTAGAAAATTTGGAGCGGTTGAACAATATATTCAGGACAATAATTTAGATACCGAAGTCATCGAACAAGCAGAGATTCAGGTAAAATATTCTGGATATATTTCAAAAGAAAAAAATAATGCCGATAAATTAAGTAGGTTGGAATATGTTAAGATCCCACCTAATTTCGACTATTCCCAAATTAAATCCATGAGTTTTGAGGCCAGGGAAAAACTTAAAAAGATTCAGCCCGCCACAGTGTCGCAGGCGTCAAGAATAAGTGGTGTATCACCAAATGATATTTCGGTTTTATTGGTTTATATGGGTCGCTAAATTTATAGTTCCACGTGGAACATTGCTGTTTTTTGTAATATTTGAATTAAACATTTGTGTTGAACAAGCAAGATAAAATCAGTTATTTAACCGTTAAAGATTATTCTGTTTCGGGAGAAGTGTTTGAGTTAATGCTGAACCCTGAATTTGAATTTTTAGAAACTTCACCACAACCTTCACTTGAAAAACTACCAGAATATTATTTAAGTGAAGACTATATTTCTCATACAGACTCTAAACGAAACCTTTTTGAAAAGGTGTATCATATCATTAAAAAACGTGCCCTAAGAAGAAAATTAAATATTATTGATTCGTTTTCGTTACAGGATAAAACTCTTTTAGATTTTGGTTGTGGTACGGGAGATTTTTTAAGCAGTGCTCAACAAAATAATTGGACTGTTTTTGGAATTGAACCTAACGAACAGGCGCGACAAATTGCAAATAATAAAACAAATAATTCTGTTTTTGGTTCAGAGCAATTGTCAAAATTAAAAGACAGAAGTTTTGATGTCATTACACTTTGGCATGTATTGGAACATTTACCAAAATTGGAAGAACATCTTTCTGTTTTTAAGAGACTATTAAAACCGAATGGGGTCTTAATAATTGCCGTACCAAATTTTAAAAGCTATGATGCTGAAGTTTATAAAAATCATTGGGCTGCATTTGATGTCCCTCGACATCTTTGGCATTTTTCAAGATCGGCAATCGGAAACCTAGTTCAGTTTCAGAATATGAAGGTGATAAAAACAAAACCATTATTGTTTGATGCGTTTTATGTGAGCTTACTTTCTGAAAAATATAAAACGGGACACATGAATCCTATAAGAGCGATTTGGATAGGTTGTCTTTCAAATCTCAAAGCTTTCTATTCAAAGGAGTATTCTTCCATTATATATATGGTTAAAAACAATAATAGCTAATTTAGCTTAACAGATTTAAAGCATAAACCAACAATTGAAACAATCACCAAGGCATTTTTTTTAACGCGCTTAAAAGAGGTAAAAACACCTTGTTTTTAATAAGAAAAAACAATTGCAATCATTAAATCGATAAATTTTTGTTATTGCGTTAAAAAGCGATTAAATCGAATAAAAAATATATTTACTTTACTACTTTTGTGCAACAAATAAATAAACTAAAAATGAAGAATATAATTTATGTAGTAATCGTATTATTCACGATGTCATCTTGTCAAAAGGAACAAAAAATAGGATTTATTGATAATGGTAAGGTTATAAATGAGTATCAACAGAAAAAAGATCTCGAAGCAAAATATCTCGCAAAAGATGGGGCCTTTCAAAAAAGGGCAGATAGTATTGGACAAGCATTTCAATTAGAAGCGCAGGCATTTCAATCACAGGCAAAAAGTATGGCACCAAAAACTCAACAAGAGCGTTATCAAGCTTTGGGCCAAAAACAACAACTGCTTCAAAAACAAATGCAGGCTGAGCAGCAAGCAATTCAACAGGAATTTCAAACAGAAATCGATACCATCATTGTTAAAGTAAAAAACTATGTGAAAGAGTATGGTAAAACCAATGGTTACACCTACATTTTAGGAACAAGCGATGCAGGGGCTAATGTTTTATATGGTAAAGAGGAAAACGATTTAACCCAAACTATTTTAGATGCATTAAATAAAGAATATAAAAAATAGGTTATTGGCATAAACAGCTGATATATAGTATTTTAACATAATAACGTCAAACATTGGTTTGGCGTTTTTTAGTTAACAATAAAATGAAAATGCTTTAGGAATTAGTGATATTTTTATGTTTCCAGTTCCAATTAACTCCCCATCGGTCTGAATAAAAGGACACTGTGTTTGGTTTATTAGGATTTCTAATGAATTGGCTTTTAAACACACAACTTTTTTATGATTAACAATAGTACCGTTAAACAACTTTCCTAGGTTTTTCAGCACCTCAAGTTTACTAAAATCTTTTGCGATGCTAATATCAAAAAAACCATCATTTGGATTTGGGTCTTTAGTAAGCTTCATGCCGCCACCAGAATAGGTGCAGAGACCAACCAAAACCATGAGTGTTTTTCCGGAATAAGCTGTAGAATTCACATGCACGTTTGAACTAAAATTTTTAAACGTAAAGAGCCCTATAATGGCACCGCAAAGATACGCTATGGTGCCTAAATATTTGTATTTATGTACTTTGCTAACCACATGGCCATCAAATCCCACACCCGCCAAATTATTAAAATAAACTGGTGGTTTCTTTGGGTTTTCAAATTCAATTTTTCCAACATCTTGTTGAGCACTATTTCCTTTTACGATAGTGGTTATTGCAGTTTCAATGTCCATAGGAATACGATGTGTTTTAACCCAATCATTCCCCGTTCCAATGGGTATCATGGCAACATTAATGGTATTGGAAGGAACCATGCTTTGAGACAGAATACCATTTACAATATTATGGATTGTACCATCACCGCCAACACAGATAATATTGGTAAACCCATTCGAAATGGCTTTTTGAACTAGAACAACACTATGTTTAGAGTATTCAGTAAAAGCATATTTAAAATCAAAATGATATAATTCCAGCAAGCGCTCGATTTTTGGCCATTTCTTTTTGCTTTTGCCATTACCCGAGGTCGGATTTATAATAACAAACCATGTTTTAGAAGGCTCTAACACTAGGCCGATTTTTTGTGAAGTAAACGGGTAAGCTTTATGGATAAATCGGTTAAAATAATTTTTGAATTCCCATTCCTTTCAATATGGTAAATGGCATTTTGTAATTCATCACTTATTTCAATAATGTTTGAACCATGAATAAAAGGAGCAAACTTTTCTAATTTAAACGAGTCTGATTTTGGCTCTAAATAAACCAATTTTTCAGCATTATAATTTAACAGTAACGCTTGTCTGAAAAAGTTCAAACAAAACAACAGGAATTGCTTTTGAGTTTCCCTACCTGTTTTGGCAACATCTTCACTCCAATTGATCAAGTCATGAATAGCAGCTTTGTTTCCCTTTGCCTTAAAGGCGCTACGAATCCAAAAAACAAACCATTCCTCGAATTGTAGGTCTTCGGAATCTTGATATATAAGATCACAAGCTTTATTGAAGTTACCATTAGATTGATGGGCAATTTTTGTAGCTACAGAATCTTCAATACCATATTTTTTAATAAGGCCTTCTTTGATGACATTTTCCGGTAAAGGAGGAAAGTGAAGAATCTGACAACGGGACTTAATGGTGTTTATTATCTGTTCATCATCTTCAGCAATTAAAATAAAAACAGTTTTATCGGGCGGTTCCTCAATAAGTTTTAATAGTTTGTTGGCACAAGGACCATTCATTTTTTCTGCCATCCAAATCAGCATGACTTTATAACCCCCTTCATAGGATTTTAAGGATAGGGATTTTACGATTTCAATAGCTTCATCAACCCCAATTTGGCCTTGTTTATTATCGACACCAAGTTGCTTGTACCAGTCAAACAAATTTCCATAGGGCTGCTCTTTAAGAAGTTTCCTCCAATCGTCCATATAATGATTTGAAACCGGATGGCTTTTAGCTTTATCGCTGGTAGTTACTGGGAAAGCAAAATGGAGGTCTGGATGGGAAAACGAATTAAATTTTAAATTACAAGACTGGTTGCCCGAATTGTTTTCTCCTTGTGAATTTAAACATAATAGGTATTGTGCGTAAGCAATAGCAAGAGGAAGCGTTCCACTTCCTTCTGGACCCACAAATAATTGCGCATGAGGAATTCTACCATTATCTACACTCTGTGTGAGGTGTTTTTTTATGTAGTCCTGACCTAATATTTCTTCAAAAAGCATGAAGCAAACCTACATAAAATTTTTCATTTTGTTTTTTAAATTTAAAACCAGTTCTATGGTAGATTCCCTCTAACGTATATTTAACAGTGATTTTTTAAAAAAGAAGGATAATTCTTTATCATCTCAATCGTTTTCGTAAAAAAACACATTTTATGGCAATATTTTATTAATTACATTTGTGCAAATAATAACGCTCTAATTTATTGTATCAGAGTAAAAACAGTAAAAGTGTTATTTATATCTAACGGATAGAAAATTTAAACAGAAACGAATGAAAACGCTTAACGATTTTAATTTTAAAGACAAAAAAGCCCTAATACGTGTTGATTTTAACGTGCCATTAAACGAAAATTTTGAAGTAGCCGATGCGACCAGAATTGTTTCGGCGAAACCCACTATTATTAAAATATTGGAAGATGGAGGAAGCTGTATTTTAATGTCCCATTTGGGGCGTCCAAAAGGTGTTCAAGATGAATTTTCATTAAGGCATATTGTTCAAACGGTTGAGGATATTTTAGGGGTTGAAGTTAAATTTGTTGATGAATGTATTGGCGAAAAGGCAGAAGCCGCAGCCGCAACTTTAGAGCCAGGACAAATTTTACTACTTGAAAATTTGCGTTTTCACAAAGAAGAGGAAGCAGGCGATAAAGCATTTTCCAAGAAGCTTTCCAAGTTAGGGGATATTTATGTGAATGATGCTTTTGGAACGGCCCATAGAGCACATGCCTCTACAACTATTATTGCCCAGTTTTTTCCGAATCATAAATGTTTTGGGTTTTTGATGGCGCAAGAAATTGAAAGTATTGAGAAAGTGATGAAAACAGGCGAAAGGCCAGTTTTAGCGGTTCTTGGTGGTGCGAAAGTATCTTCAAAAATCACCATTATTGAAAACATTCTTGATAAAGTTGACCACTTAATTATTGGGGGCGGTATGTCGTTTACATTTGTAAAGGCTCAAGGTGGAAAAATAGGAAATTCTATTTGTGAAGACGACAAAATGGATCTTGCCTTGGAGATATTGAAACAAGCCAAAGCTAAAAATGTACAAGTGCACATCCCAGTAGATGTTGTAGCTGCCGATAAATTCAGTAATGACGCTAACACGCAAGTGGTTGCTATTGATAAAATTCCCGATGGATGGGAAGGTGTCGATGCGGGACCAAAATCGATTGCAGTCTTTCATGATATTGTTATGAAAAGCAAAACCATTTTGTGGAATGGCCCTTTAGGTGTTTTTGAAATGGAAAAATTTGCAAAAGGGACTGTTGAATTGGGAAATTCAATTGCAGAAGCAACAAAGAAGGGAGCTTTTTCGTTAGTGGGTGGAGGCGATTCGGTAGCAGCGGTAAAGCAATTTGGGTTTGAAGACGAAGTGAGTTATGTGAGTACTGGTGGAGGCGCCATGTTGGAAAGCCTCGAAGGAAAAACATTGCCAGGGATTGCTGCCATTTTAGAATAAAACAATTAAAATTTTCTATTTAAACCAAAAAACACGATTTTAGCAATACCATCGTTGATAAATAAACTAAAAAACACTTTATGGCATTGCGATTTTTAATTATTGTATTACTATCGAATATTGGTCTTTGTTTAGGACAAGCAAAGGATTCTATAGCTTCGCAAAACAGGAAGATTTCAGATTCACTGATTGACGGGAGCATTGACACCAGTAAAAAAATTGAAGCGCTTATTGATAGTCTTTCAATAAAAAAACTTTCCGATAATAAACACGCCTCTTCTATTGATGATAAATGGTTGGAAGAATTGTATAGCAACGATTTGTACGACACAATTTCTAAATCGATTTCTGAGCTCACTTATGAAGAGGTTGACTATCCTGCACTTTCAACGGACACTCTTAAGGCAAGACTTAAACTATTAAATGCAAAAACACCTTTTAACGTGGAATATAATCCAGGATTGGAAAGCGTTATAAAAGCCTATTTAAAAAACAGGAGAGAATCACTTCAAAAGCTCATTACGTTAAGTGCCTTTTACTTCCCTTTGTTTGAACAGGAATTAGATCGTTACGACCTTCCTTTGGAAGTAAAATATTTGGCTATCGTAGAGTCCGCTTTAAAGCCTAGAGTAAAATCTAGGGTTGGTGCCACGGGTCTTTGGCAATTTATGTTTAGCACAGGTAAAATGTACGGACTGGACGTAAGTAGTTATGTTGATGAACGTAGTGACCCTATAAAATCGACTGAAGCGGCAGCAAAATACCTATCAAAACTATATGAAATATTTGGAGACTGGGATTTAGCTTTAGCGGCGTATAATTCTGGCCCGGGCAATGTAACCAAAGCCATTAGACGATCTGGGGGATATCAAAATTATTGGAACATTAGGCACAATTTACCACGTGAAACAGCCGGTTATTTACCAGCATTTTTAGCAACCATGTATATTTTTGAGTACGCAGATGAACATGGCTTTAAAAAAGCAAAACCTGAAATTACATATTTTGAAACAGATACGATTCGAATTAAGCACATGATTACTCTTGATCAGGTTTCAGAAGTTACGGGTGTTGAAATGGAAGAGCTTCAGTTTTTAAACCCATCTTATAAATTGGATATTATCCCTTATATCAAGGACGAAAACTATACGTTAAGGTTGCCCAGAACGGCAATAGGATCATTTGTGAACAATGAAGATTTAATATACGCGTATGTGCAAGCCGAATTTGATAAGCGCGAAAAACCTTTGCCACAATTTTTTGAAGCAGACAGTAAGACAACCTATCGCGTAAGATCTGGGGATTTCCTTGGTAATATAGCGAGAAAATACGGCGTAAGAGTGAGCCAAATTAAACAATGGAATGGACTTAGGAGTAACACTATTAGAATTGGACAACGGCTAACTATTTATCCTAGAAAACCCTATACACAAACCAGCTCTTCCCCAACTAAGACACAGGTAATTAAGACCCCTTCGGGCAATGTTTCCGTTTACACGGTTAAAGAAGGAGACTCATTATGGAGCATCTCACAAAAATTTTCTGGAGTTTCTGTTCAAAATATTAAAGATTGGAACGATATTAGTGGTAGTCATTTGAAAC
>CAXBHA010000035.1:0-10920 GCA_963974955.1 uncultured Yeosuana sp.
CGCTTAATAAATCATAGGTTTTATTAGCTATAAATTTAACGTTTGACGCTTTAATAAAGGACTGATAAAATTCATAATCTTGACTAGGTGCTCCAGCAATTACAAATTGATAATTGGGATAAGTGTTTACCAAACTTAACATGACGGAAAGCATATTTTTTATTTCTTGCTTTCTGCTTCCTGGTAGTAGCGCAATAATAGGTTTGTCACTAAGCTGATGCTTTGCTCGAAAGGCGTATTCATCCACTAGAGTTCTGTTGGCTATGGCATCAATTAACGGATGTCCTACAAAAGTTACTTGGTAGTCGTGTTTTTTATAAAATGCCTCAACAAAAGGTAAAATTACGAACATGGCATCAATATCCCGTTTAATGGCTTTTACACGACCAGCTCTTGAGGCCCAAACTTGTGGTGAAATGTAGTAATTGGTTCTATAATTTTGTTGTTTTGCCCATTTTGCTATTCGTAAATTAAAACCTGAATTGTCAATAAAAATAATGACGTCAGGATTATATTTTTGAATATCACTTTTACATAATGAAATATCTTTATAAATTTTAGAGAGGTTTTTAATAACCTCTGCAAATCCCATAAAGGCCCGTTCTTTATAATGTTTTACCAAAGCACCTCCTACTTGTTGCATAAGGTCGCCACCCCAAAACCTAAATTCAGCATTGACATCTATTTTAAGTAACGCTTTCATGAGATTTGAACCATGTAAATCACCTGAGGCTTCTCCGGCTATGATATAATATTTCATTTTAGAGATAGTCTATATAAATTTAAAAACAAAAGTAAAAATAGCAATAAACACAGTAATAAGTAGCACACCGCGAGCTCTGTAATCTTGCTTCTTTTTAATAAATACAAAAAACACTATTAAGTTTAAAATGGCCCCTAAACTTATTAGTTTTCCTAAAAATCCTTCGGAAGCTGCGGCTTGTAACACTTTTATAAAACTGTCGCCATTTCCTAACAATAATGCAGTTAAAACCAATCCAATAGTGTTGGCAATTAACCCTATTATTGATCCAATAAATATTTCTTTTTTAATCATTTAATTTCCATGTGTTTAATTGCTGCATAAAATGATGTGCCGTTAAATCAAATTGCACGGGAACAACCGACACATAACCATGTTCAAGTGCCCATTCATCTGTATCCTCTCCATGATCTAAATTTACAAATTTTCCTGTAAGCCAGTAATAATCTTTTCCCTGAGGATTTTTGCGTTTATCAAATTCTTCTACCCAATTTGCTTTTGCCTGACGACAAATTTTAACACCCTTAATGTCTTTTTCCGAAACATTTGGAATATTAACATTGAGCACTACACCGTTTGGGAGACCGTGTTTTATGACATTTTCTGAAATGGTTTTAATATATTGTTTTGAGGCATTAAAATCGGCATTCCATTTATAGTTAAGTAAAGAAAAGCCTATGGCGGGAATGCCTTCAATACCAGCTTCAATTGCTGCACTCATAGTTCCAGAATAAATAACGTTGATGGAGGAATTTGAACCATGATTAATTCCGGAAACGCAAAGATCTGGTTTTCTATCAAGCACCTCTCTTATGCCTAGTTTTACACAATCTGCAGGTGTCCCTGAACAACTATATTCAATTTGTTTTTCGTTGTTTACAATAACGCGTTCAACAAACAGTGTTGAGTCGAGCGTGATAGCATGTCCCATACCACTTTGAGGGCTATCTGGAGCCACCACAACAACATCTCCAATCTCATTCATTATTTCAATTAAAGTTCGTAATCCTGGAGCACTAATTCCATCATCATTAGTCACTAAAATAAGAGGCTTTTTTCTCATGATTCATTGTAAAAACATCGCTAAAGTACATAATTTCATTTGTAAAAGCCCAATTTCTTTGGTTTAACAAAAAATTAGTATATCTTGTCTTTTTTGGCATGGTTTTTTCTTTACTTTAGTAAAAAAAAAGCCATACAATTTTTACAACCATATTTAATTATATTATTATTCTAAAACAGAATAATTTGGTAATGGATAATACCTTTAAAAACAATATGAAAAACATTATGAGAAGAAACTATAAAGCATTTTTGTTGTTAGTGTTACTAGCTTTTGCATCATGTAGTTTTACCACTAAAACATTTGCCGATCCTGATAAGGATAAATTATTGGTTCAAGTAATTACATATGTCTTGCAACAACTTCATTTTGACCCGATTGCTATTGACGACGCTTTTTCTAAGGAATTGTATTCCAATTATATAGAAAATCTTGACCCAGTTAAAAGGTATTTTTATCAGTCGGATATTGATGATTTCAAAAAGTTTGAAACAACCATAGACGACCAATTAAAAGTATATGATATTACGTTTTTTAATGTAACCTATGATAGAATGCTTAAACGCATTGAAGAAGCTAAAGTAATATATAAAGAGGTTTTGTCAGAACCATTTGATTATTCACTGAACGAAAGTTTTAATACAGATTATGAACATGTTGGTTTTGTGAAAACAAAAAAGGAAATGAAAGATCGCTGGAGGCAACAACTCAAATTTTCCACACTATCAAATTATGATGACATATTCACACAAGAACAACAAGCCAAGGAAAAGGATGCTGCATATGTTATGAAGTCTGAAAAGGAAATTGAACAGGAAGCTAGGGAATCTACTTTAAAATCGATTGATATTTATTTTAATGATTATTATGATGATTTACAACGTGAAGATTGGTTTTCAATATATGTGAATACCATTGTAGAGGAGTTTGATCCACATACCTATTATTTAGCACCTAAAAGCAAGGAAGATTTTGATCAAAAAATGTCTGGAAAATTGGAGGGCATTGGCGCAAGATTACAAAAACGTAATGACTATATCAAGATTGTTGAGTTGATATCTGGAGGGCCAGCATGGAGAAGTAACAAACTAGAGGTCGAAGATATTATCTTAAAAGTAAAACAGGAAAATGAAGAATTTCCTGTTAACATTGTTGGTATGCGAATCAATGACGCAATAAAATATATTAAGGGCCCTAAAGGAACAAAAGTAACCTTAACTATTAAAAAAGTTGATGGGACCATTAAGGATGTAACCATCACTCGAGACATTGTAGAGATTGAGGAAACCTATGCTAAAGCATCTATTGTTAAAAAAGGAGACATGAAATTTGGAGTTATAGATCTCCCTAGTTTTTACCTTGATTTTAATAATTATAAAAAATTAAACGCTGCTGCGGATGTTAAAAAGGAAATTGAACAATTGAAAGCAGAAGGAATGGATGGCTTGGTGCTTGATTTACGTAATAACGGCGGTGGGTCCTTACCTACTGTTGTCGATATGGCAGGGTTATTCATTAAGGATGGGCCAGTGGTTCAAGTGCGTTCAACAGGAGAGCCAAAACATGTTTTAGATGACAGAGATAAAAACATTACTTGGGATGGCCCTTTGGTTATTTTGGTCAATGAATTATCTGCCTCGGCCTCTGAAATAATGGCTGCTGCCATGCAAGATTATAAACGAGCAATCATAATTGGTAGTAAACAGACCTATGGTAAAGGTACGGTTCAAAATGTTTTGGATTTAAACAATTGGGTTAGAAATAGTACCAGTGGCGATTTAGGGGCACTTGCCTTAACAACACAAAAATACTATAGAATTAATGGCGGTTCTGTGCAATTGGAAGGTGTAAAAAGTGATGTGGTTGTTCCCGATAAATTTAGTTTTATTGAAGTAGGGGAAAAGGATAAATCTAATCCGTTACCATGGGATGAAATAGATGCAGCTTCTTATACTACTTGGGACAAATATTTTGATTATGATGAAACCATTAAAAAAAGTAAGGAACGCATGAGCAATAATGAGCAATTAAAACTCATTGAAGAAAATGCAAAGTGGATAAAAAGTAAAATTGACGCAAAAAACTTTCCTTTAAATTATAAAGTATATAAAGAGGAAATGAAATTAAATGACATGGAGTCTAAGCGATTTGATGCCATTGGAAATTACAATGCAAACTTAACTTTTGAATCACCAGCCTTTGAAAAGGAACTTTTTGTAAAAGACACGACCGATCTAAAAGAGAAACGTAATTATTGGCATGAAAGTTTGAGCCAAGATGTTTATGTTGAAGAAGCCATCAATGTGTTACAAGACTTAAAGACATCATATAATATTAAAAAAGTGGCAAACGTTAAAAATTAAGCCAATATATGAGTAGTCAATCTTACTCTCTAAAACAATTAGCGCTCCGAAAATTTAAAAAAAATTTTTTGGGCGTTTTTAGTTTGTGTTTTATTGTTTTGATAGGGTTTGTATCGATCTTTGCCTATGTCATAGCGCCAGATAACTCCAAATATGCCAATCAGATGCACTTGTCTATTCATTCAAAAAAACCTGGCTTTACCGTTGATATGCTAGTCATTCCATCTCAACGTAAAGAGAATCAGAATGCCTTTGATAAAGTGTTTTTTGGAAAGGAAAATACGGAAACTGAAATCCCAATATTAGAATATAAAGTCGAAAACAATAAATTGATTTATTCGGAATATGCTTCTGATGGTGTACCAGGTATTGAAAAGTCAATTAAAATTGATCAAATGAAAGGTTTAGAGCCTTTTGTAAAAAGTAAAACATTTTATTTTGGAACCGATAAATATGGAAGAGATTTATTAAGCAGAATCCTTGTTGGAGCTAGAATTTCATTTTTTATAGGGTTTGTCGCTGTGTTCATTTCGTTGGTTATTGGAATTTTCATGGGTAGTTTGGCCGGTTATTTTGGTGGCAAGGTTGATGCAGTTATTATATGGATTATTAATGTAACCTGGTCTATTCCAACATTGTTACTGGTTATAGCCATTACATTAGCGCTAGGAAAAGGCTTTTGGCAAGTATTTATTGCAGTAGGTCTTACCACCTGGGTTGAAGTGGCCAGGATCGTTAGAGGACAAATAATTAGTGTTAAAGAAATGCAATATGTTACGGCGGCGAGGGCTTTAGGTTTTAATGATTCTAGAATTATAACCAAACATATCCTACCCAATATAATGGCTCCAATAATTGTTATTTCTGCAGCCAATTTTGCTTCAGCTATATTAATTGAAAGTGGATTGAGTTTTTTAGGAATTGGTGCACAACCACCTATGGCAAGTTGGGGAGCCATGATAAAAGACCATTATAATTACATCATTTTAGGAAAACCTTATTTAGCAATTATTCCGGGTTTATCTATTATGAGTTTAGTGATGGCATTCATGCTTGTTGGGAATGCCTTGCGAGATGCCTTGGATGTAAAAAGCTAGACGTTAATATTAAGGTTTAAAATAACCTTAATAAGGGTAATAAGAGAGGCATTATTCCAAATCCATATTAGTATTAAGCGTGCTAATATAGTCTAACACCTCATTTTTACCAATATCTTTTGAAGATGACGTTATAAAGTAATTGGGCATGTATTCCCAAGTTTCCAATAATATTAATTTATAGGCTTCAATATGATTTTCAATGGCTTTTGGCCTTAATTTATCTGCCTTTGTAAACACAATTGAAAAAGGAATGCCATGCTCTCCCAACCATTGCATAAATTCCAAATCAATGGCTTGTGGATCATGTCTTATATCCACCAACACAAAGGCCGAAACTAACTGTTCACGCATGCTAAAATAGGCAGTTATAAATTTTTGAAATGTTTTTTTTGAACTTTTGGAAACCTTGGCATACCCATAACCAGGTAAATCAACCAAATACCAGTTTTTATTAATTAGAAAATGATTAATAAGCTGTGTTTTTCCGGGTCTCCCTGATGTTTTTGCTAAACTTTTTTTGCCGGTGAGCATATTGATAAGAGAAGATTTACCAACATTACTCCTGCCAATAAAGGCATATTCAGGCAACCTGTTTTTAGGGCATTTTTCCACATCGGAATTGCTCATCACAAACTCGGCAGTTTTAACTAGCATACCATTTATTTTGAAATTTTATAAATTTCTATTTGTTAACCAATTTTCAAGAATAGTATTAAATTCTTTAGGGTGTTCCATCATGGCGGCATGACCACATTTGTCTATCCAAAACAAGTCTGAATCTGGCATTAGCGAATCGAACTCCACAGCAACTTCTGGTGGTGTTACGGTGTCATTTTTGCCCCAAATAATGCAGGTTGGTGTCTTCATTTTAGGCAAATCTTTTGCCATATTATGCCGAATGGCGCTTTTGGCAATTGCCAATGTTTTTATGAGCTTGTTTCTGTCATTTACAGTAGCATAAACTTCGTCAACAATTTCTTTGGTTGCTACTTTAGGGTCATAAAAAACATCTTGCGATTTTTTTTTAATCACTTCGTAATCACTTCGTTTGGTGTAGCCGCCGCCCATTGCACTTTCGTATAGACCAGAACTACCAGTAATAATTAATGCTTTTATTTTTTCTGGATA
The DNA here is from genome assembly GCA_963974955.1 of uncultured Yeosuana sp. Taxonomy (GTDB): domain Bacteria; phylum Bacteroidota; class Bacteroidia; order Flavobacteriales; family Flavobacteriaceae; genus Yeosuana. The sequence goes on from CAXBHA010000035.1 coordinate 6,418, forward strand.
TAATTTTGTGTGGTATAACCCAATATGGCCGCCTAGAGAATTTCCTAATAAAATGACGTTATCCAATTCCTTAAACTCAATAAAATCATGCAAGTATTTAGCAAAACTTTTCACATTGGTTTTAAGTAACGACATTGTGTAAATAGGTAACTCTGGGATAATTACTCTATAACCTTTTGAACTAAAATATTGCGTAACAGAATCAAAATTACTTAATCCTCCCATTAGCCCGTGCAATACTATAATTGGTGTGCCTTCACCGGCTTCAATATAACTGTAATTTTTTTCTTTTTTTAAAAGATGCATTATAAAAAATAGTTGGTCATTTCATTAAAAACAAATATAGTTATTTCATTCATATTTCAATGGTTTTAAGCGAAATCTCAATACAATTATTGATGTAATGGATGTTAACATTAAAAATTTGGGTGTCAGAAATATTATAACCTATTGAAAACAAGTATTTAAGTTCATTTTTATCCTATTAAAACAAAATATATGTGCCGATAACCGAAAATTTATTAACAAAGTGGTAAAAAGTGGTAAAAAGTGGTAAAAATTTCAATATATTTGAATCTTAAAGGCAAAAACCAATAACCCGCTGTTTTGAACGCACTTATAGGGACATACGAATGTAAGGTAGATACTAAAGGTAGACTTATGTTGCCCGCTGCCCTAAAGAAACAATTGAATCCTGTTTTGCAAAATGGGTTTGTTTTAAAGCGAGCCGTATTTCAGTCGTGTTTAGAATTATACCCAATGGCTGAATGGGAAGTGTTAATGCAAAAGATTAATAAGCTCAATAAATTTAAAAAGAAGAATAATGATTTCATTCGTCGGTTTACGGCTGGCGTTAAAATTATTGAAATCGATTCCAATGGACGACTGTTAATTCCAAAGGACTTAACTGTGTTTGCCGAAATTTCAAAAAATATTGTTGTGTCTTCTGCTATAAATATTGTTGAAATCTGGGATAAGGATAAGTATGAGCAAGCTATCGATGACGCAACAGGAGACTTTGCAGATTTAGCTGAAGATGTAATGGGACAAGATGACGACGACCATGGAATATCATAACCCGGTACTGCTTAAAGAGACTGTTGAAGGTTTAAATATAAATAAAAACGGTATTTATGTTGACGTGACCTTTGGTGGTGGTGGACATAGTAAGGAGATATTAAAACACCTTGGGGATAAAGGAAAATTGTTTGCTTTTGATCAAGATCAAGACGCGCTTGCAAATGCAATCAACGACGATCGATTTACTTTGATTAATGAGAATTTTAGATATGTCAAACGGTTTTTAAGGTTTTATGGGGTTAAACAGGTAGATGGGATTTTAGCCGATTTTGGAGTGTCTTCACATCAATTTGATGTCGCCGAGCGAGGTTTTTCAACACGTTTTGAGGCGGATTTAGATATGCGGATGAATCAAAAAAACAAACTATCAGCCTTTCAAGTGGTTAATGAATATGATGAAGAGCAATTAAAAAATGTGTTTTATCAATATGGAGAATTAAGAGCTGCTGGAGCCATGGCCAATGTAATAGTTGAAAAAAGAAAAGAGCATATCATTAAGACGAGTGAACAACTTAAAGCAGTGTTGAAAAAATTTTTGCCACCAAGACATGAAAATAAAGTGCTCGCTCAAATTTATCAAGCTGTTCGCATTGAAGTAAATCAGGAGATAGAAGTGTTAAAAGAATTTTTAGGACAAACGCCAGAACTTTTAAAAACAGGAGGCCGATTAAGCGTGATTTCCTATCATTCTTTGGAAGACAGATTGGTAAAACGCTTTATTAGAAATGGCATGTTTGAAGGAGAGCCAGAACGTGATGTGTATGGAAATTTTGAAGTGCCTTTAAAAAAAATAAATGGACTTATAGTGCCACCAAAAGATGAGATTGATAAGAACAATAGAGCGCGAAGCGCTAAACTACGGATTGCTGAAAAAATATAAATGAAAAAAAGTATCTATAGCATTTTAAAAGGAACCTTTTTGGTTAGTGATGATTCATTTAAAAATTGGAGAGTTATCATTTTTATCTCTTCACTGGCCATAGTTATGATTGCAAGTTCGCATAGCGCTGATAAAAAAGTATATGAAATTGCACGATTAAAAGATGAAGTTAAAGAAATGCGTTCGGCATTTGTTGAGGGCCGTTCTAAACTAATGAATCTTAAAATGGAATCGGAAGTTATTAAAGCAATGCAGGAAAAGCAGATAGTACCATCTGTAATTCCACCAAAAAAAATAATGGTTAAATCTCAAAAATAAAAATCAATCTTGGCAACAAACGAGAAGAGCATATTAAATCGATTGTATTTTACTGCAGGATGCATGTTCGTATTCTGCGTTGCCGTTGTATTTAAATTAGTGTCTATTCAATTTGTGCAAGGCGATAAATATAGAGCTCTGGCCGAACAACGGATTGTAAAAAATGTAGTGATTCCAGCAAACAGAGGAAATGTCTATTCCTCAAATGGAAATTTGTTGGCAACCTCAATACCAAAGTATGAAATTAGAATAGATGCTTTGGCACCTTCTGCAAAAACATTTGAAAAAAACCTAAAGCCTTTGGCCGATTCACTCTCTAAATACACAGGAAAACCATCTGGATATTATCAAAATGAGATACGGAAAGCAAGAGTCAATAAAAATCGATATTATTTATTGGCACGAAATATTGGCTACACCGATTATATAAGAGTAAGAAATTTTCCACTACTAAATCTAGGTGCCTATAAGGGAGGATTAATTGTTGAGCAAAACACAAAACGGGAGCATCCAATGGGAGGTATTGCCCAACGATCTATTGGCTATGAGCGTTTTGACGATGATGGAAATGTAACAAGAGCAGGGATTGACGGTGCATATGGCATTAAGTATTTAAGAGGAACTGATGGGAGACGGGCAAAACAGCAAATAGGCAAAGGACAGTGGAAACCTATTGCAGATTATAACCAAATAGATCCAAAGGACGGGTATGATATTTACACTACAATAGATGTAAATATTCAAGATATTGCGCATCATGCCCTTTTAGAGCAGCTTGAAAAATACAAAGCAGACCATGGCTGTGTTGTAGTGATGGAAACAAAAACAGGTGAGGTAAAAGCGATTTCTAACTTAGGGAGAAATGGCGAAGGATACTATTATGAACGATTAAATTATGCTGTTGGAGAGCGTCAAGAAACAGGTTCAACCTTTAAACTTATGGCTATTACGGCTGCTCTTGAGGATAAAGTAATAGATACTACCGACATTGTTGATACAGAAAATGGGGTTTTAACATTCTACGGGAAAAAAGTACGCGATTCGCATCATGGAGGGTATGGCAAAATTACGGTTGCCGAAGCTTTTGAAATGTCTTCAAACACGGGAATTGTAAAAGCAATTGATAGAGCCTATTCTAAAAATCCTGAAAAGTTTGTTGATAGGCTGTATAATATGAATTTAAATAATAAGTTAGACTTGCCTATTATTGGGGAACCTAGTCCAATCATTCCAGATCCGCGCGTAAAAAATGGCCGTTGGAGTGGGATAGCCCTACAATGGATGGCTTATGGTTATGGCGTCTCATTCACGCCTTTACAAACTCTTACGTTTTACAACGCTATTGCGAACGATGGTGAAATGGTGAAACCGCAGTTTTTAAAAGAGGTTAGAGAATTTGATAAAACCATTGTGCCATTTAAAAAAGAAGTGATTAACAAGAAAATATGTTCGAAAGAAACCATTGCCATAGTACAAAAGTTACTTAAAAATGTAGTAGAACTAAAACATGGTACTGGGTATAAGTTATATTCTGAAAATTTCTCAATGGCCGGAAAAACGGGTACGTGTCAAAAAGATTATGCTAAAAAAGATAAAATAAACTATATATCGTCTTTCGTTGGATATTTTCCTGCTGATAACCCTAAATATTCATGCATCGTAGTTATTCATGAGCCCGATCAAAGTGTGGGCTATTACGGTGCAGATGTTTCTGGTCCAGTGTTTAAAAAAATCGCTCAAAAAATCTTTACAGATACACCCATTATTGATGAAGTGGAATCCTTAAAAATAAAACGTTCTTCGACAGAACGGGAATATGAAAGTTTTTATAATACTGCAAAAACGTATAATAGTATTATGCCTAGTGTGGTAGGATTGCCAACAATGGATGCGATTACACTACTCGAAAATATGGGTCTTAAAGTGAGGATGAATGGTGTTGGTATTGTTAAAAGGCAATCTGTAGTACAAGGGCAAAAAATCAAGAAAAATCAAACTATAGTATTAGAAGTTTCATGATAGCATTAAAAGACATATTATACAAGGTAACCATCAACGCAGTTGTTGGAAGTACTTTTGTGGATGTAAATGCGATCTATTTTGATTCAAGGCATATTAGTCATAATGATGTTTTTGTTGCTATTAAAGGAAATGTTGTCGATGGGCATAATTTTATTGATAAAGCCATTGAAAAAGGTTTGGTTTTTATGAATGAAATTGGAGTG
>CAXBHA010000036.1:0-10789 GCA_963974955.1 uncultured Yeosuana sp.
TAGATTCCCATTGAACTTTTAGCTGTGGATGTCCTGTTTGATAAAGCCATTGGTTGAAAAAGGATGAATAATCTTTTCCAGATATGGTTTCTATCACTCGTTCAAAATCTTCAGATAAGGCATTGCCATATTTGTATTCTTCATAATACGTTTTAATCCCTTTCCAAAATAAATCATCTCCTAGTTGTCTCCGTAGCATGTGAAGTACCCAGCTCCCTTTTTCATAGGTATTAGGGTTAAGGAGTTTAAAGTAATCTGTTACTGTAGTATCTACAATTGGTGTTAGACTTCGTTTTTCAAAATTTAAAGCTTTTTCTCGGTCTTTTTTCATTTTTTGAACGAATGACTCACGTCCATAATGATCTTCAAAATAAAAGTTTTCTAAATACGTTGAAAAACCTTCACTTAACCATACATGATACCAACTTAATTCCGATGCCGAATCTCCAAACCATTGATGTGCTATTTCATGAGCAATAACATCTTCAAATTCATTGTTTCCTGAAATGCTTTTTTCATTGTAAAATATATTTCCAGCATTTTCCATCCCACCGAAACGTGTTTTAGATTGAACATTAGCCAATTTTTTAAATGGATAATCGCCGATATGGGTCATCATAAATTTTAATATAGGAACGGTAGCAGCAAAATCTTTGAATCCTAGTACTTTATCTTGGGGATACACCCAGGAGGAAACAGAAATGGTATTAATTTTCTTTAAGTACTCAGTAGCAAAACGGGCGACTCCAATAACCATAACTTTGGTAGGGATGGGTTCATCCATCTTCCAACGTGTAAAGGTTTGGTTATCATTTAAATTGGTTATTTCCATTAGTAATCCATTACCAATTACTTGATAATATGATGGCGCAGTTATATTCCAGTCCACCGTTGCTTTATCGGAAGGATGGTCAACAACTGGCAACCAATTTTTCGCTCTATCTGGCCAGTTATCACCAAAAAACGTTCTATCGCCATATTTATTTTTAGAAATAATTAAACCATCAAGAGGTATTCCGTGATAGGTGATGGTGTATGTTCTCACATCATTTTCTTGGGGTAATCCAATATTTAATTCCAGTAGATTGTTATGTTGAGAATAGCTAATTTGTTTTGTGTTTTCAAGAATTGAAGACACTATCATACCGGTACTATCCATCTCATTTTTAACCAAATCAAGGCTAAAAGAGGTAGTTGGTTTTTTAAATTTTATGGTAATTTCTGCAATGCCTTCAATTTTATTGTTTGTATCGGTTAATGTTAGACTAAATTTATAATTGAGAACATCTATGGTGGAAATTCTGTCTTCATAATTTTGAGCAAAGAAATTATGAAATGACATTAACGCTAAAACAAATAGACTTTTTCGAAGATGAACTATAATTTTAAAATCCATTCTTAATCGACTGATATAATTCTTAAATAGTCTAGCATAGCTTTGTTTATATCAACATTCATATTTGTATTCCAGACTTCAAAACTAATTTTAATCTTGTTAATTCCCTGATGTAAATGTACTTTTTTGGAATTGGAAAAGCCCCAATCCGACCATTCATTTGTACCTCGTTGTGGGAAAACAAAAACACCTTGATAATCGTCATTTACATAAAGACTTCGTATGGCACATTTATTTTCTGTATTCCAGGGTCCACTTCCATTCGAGTACTGTACATCTAGAAGATAGTTACCCTCTTTTTTGTTGGAAATATTTAATTCAATAATCTTGTTTTTAGCCAAAGAAGCTTCTACAAATCCTTTTCCTGAAAAATTGGAATATGGTAAATTAGATTTAGAAACAACATCTTCAAATTCGATTGTTTTTATATTCTTATAAAACAGTACGGGTTCGCTTAAAAACCCTGAATACCCTTCTTTACCTAAGGCACAAACCTGATAAGACGCATAGTTTTCTTTAGGAATATTATATAAAGTATCGGTTGTTTTTGTTACTAGATCACCATTTTTATAAACCAAATAGTTTATTGCACCAGGTATAGGTTTCCATTTTAAAATAGCACCGCCTTTTGTGGCTTGTACTGTTGGTAAAGAAACGTGGTTGCTAACCAAATTAATTCCTTGTTCATCAAAAGAGGTATTGGTTAATTCGATGTATATTTTATGAGTGCCTTTTAAATTGTTAGGAACAAAAGCTTTATCTAAAAGTTTTCCATCCATACTGGCAAATTTTATTTTATTTCCAAATCCGTTTACAGTAATGTTTAATATAGCTTTCCTATATTTAAAATTTGTCAACGTTTTTTCATCGCTATATCCGCTTGGAACAACGGGATTAAAATATAAACCATCCACTTCAAAGGACATTCCCATAAAAACGCGGTGTACCATGGCTAAATTGCCTGCCATGCTCCACAACATGCGATCTGAATTGATTTCAGTTCCTAAAAAATCACCCGTATCTGCCACCATATTTTCGTAGTTCGTTAAAAATAGGGCGCCGGCACGGTAAATACTTGCTAAACCTTGGTTTAAAACTTTTTCATTACCCACTTTTGCTGCCGCCAGGTTCCAATAGGATTGTACAAAAGGCCAAATGCCATTATTATGGTACGGCGGAATTCCTGGGATTTGCGGATAGATACACGTCACTCCAAATTTGGTTATAGGTGATTTAGAAATAATTGCATTGGATTGCTCTTTATTGGCAACATCAAATAAAATAGCTAGCGACTCTCCTAACGCCTCAAATCGTGGTGTTGCTATTAAGGCATTTCTGCCATATATATATTGAGCGTAATATCCTTTGTCTTTTTGCCATAAATACTTGTTTATGCCATTTTTAATGGATTTAGCTCGTTGTAAATATACTTCGTTGGAGTCTCCTTTAAGCGCAGCTATTTGTGCTAAAATTTTATGAGCTTGATAGTGAACAACATTGGTGCCAAGATTTTCGGACACATAGATATCCATATTAGACATCCATTTTGGATAGGTTTGTTCTCTCCAATCCAAAAACGATGACTCGCCAGAAAACATACCGGTTTCGGCGTCATAAACTGTTTTATAATCATCTTCTAAAGTGTTTTTGATAATGGGATAAATCTCGTCCAACCAAGCCTTGTCTCCAGTTACTTTATAAATTTCCCATGCCGCTAAAACCCATGTTGTTCTATCTGAAGACACTGGCCATGCCCCACCAGATCCCGTATCTTGAATAATTCGGTTGCGTTTAACTTTTTTTCTTAAACTTATTTTGGCAATTTCCGGCTCGTGATAGGCAAATGCCAAAACGGTACTGTAACTAACATCTCGTGTCCAAACACCACCCCATTTAGCGCCCGTTCTTAAAGTACTGTCGGTCTCAATATTTTTGGTAGCTTCCTCTAACGACAAATTAAATAGCGCATCAACAATAGGTTGTTGCGACGAATATTTTGGTTTTTTTGAAAGATTTGTCTTTAGTTTCCATTCTTTATCCTTAAAATCGGCTTCGTTATACGGATTTAATTTTAGTGTAATGCTAAATATATTTGGATTACTGGTTGTTTGTAATTTTAAACCTTTTTGATTTAAATTGACAAAGTCCCACGACAATGGTTCTGAACTACCAGCTATATAAAATCCTTTAAAATCAGATTCAGCGATCTTGGAACCATCAAAAGTTGTGTAAAATCCTTTTTCTTTAAATTGCTTAAGGACTGGAGACACATCCACTTTAAATGTGTAGTTATAATTGGCCGGTAAAAAAGTATTGGGATTTTCTGGTACTAATGAAGGTGTTTCTCCAAAAGTCAGGATGGAAGATTCATGTTCATTCTCAATACTAATCCAATGATTTTCTCCAACGGGTAATTCATTATCTTTTTCGTTGATACTAAACTTAAACGAAATGAGTCTTGAAAACGTACTACTTAGTGGGCTTCTGTAATTTGATTTTAGTTGTGTTGAAGAAATGGCTTCAGCGACATTATTTCCTTGAACAACTTTATTGGGATAGAGGGTGTAGGTATCAGATTTATATAACATAGGTTGTTCTTTTTCTGTTTGACAACCAATAGCAATTAAAATCACTAGTAAGTATTTTTTCATCAGTACAGGTTTGGATTGATATTAGCTTTGAAAGTAGTAAATTTTGATGAGATTTAAACAGTTATTTTGATTTTATGGTGATACTAATTTCTTGTTTTTAGTGACAAAGTATAAATTAGTTAACTTCTACAGCAATGACATCTAAATTTAAGGACTTGTCGATACAACATGGTTTTTAGAAAATCGCATCGCATATAAATGTTTTTAGAGGTCAATATGTAAATACATATCTTTAATTTCAATAAATATAAGGATTATATGGATATATTTAAAGGACAAAATCTTCTAGAGTTCTCTGATCGGTTTAAAACCGATGAAGATTGCAAAGAATATCTAGCTACATTGAAGCATAAAAAAGTTATAATTGTTTAAAATATAAACATAATGCGTGTCAAGTTCGAAAGGATTTTGCTAGACAATGCAATGTTTGCGGACATATTGAGTCTGCCTACCGCAAATACCCTTTTTCACAAAGTAAAATTTGGAGTTAGAAAAACATTTTTTATCTGTTTTGAGATGGCAACTACAACTAAAAGTCTTTCTGCAAGTTATATGGGAGTCCGCTATGGAGTTACTGAAAAAACAGCACGTTTATTTATGCTAAAAGTAAGAGAGGCCATGTCGTCAAGTGGCAATAATCCTATGGATGGTAATGTTCATGTGGACGAATTTGTTTTAGGGGCAGAGAGCAAGGAAAGATTGGGCGTAGTTACAGCGGTAAGAAAAAGAAAGCAATTACAGATGTCCAACTTACCGAAGATGGCAAGGTAAAACGTATGTATGCCATGCGAATAGAAGATTTTTCCGCTCAGTCATTACAATACATTTTTGTTAACCATATTAGTAGAGATGCAAACATAACTACTGATAAATGGAGAGGATATAAACCAATTTCAAAAGCTTTTAACATCACACAAATTAAAAAGCAACAAAGGCTTAAGTTTTAAAGCTTTGCACACAATGGTACATCAAGTAAAATCATGGATAAGAACAACTTATTCTTGGGTCAGTGAACATAACTTGAATAGATATTTTAACGAGTTCTGTTTTAGAATTAATCGCTCGCAAAGCAAGGCTACGATCTTCAATAATTTAATTGTAAAAATGGTTGAAGGCGATAAAATTTATCAATCAGAAATAATCAGTAACTAACTACTGACCTCTAAATGTTTTTATCGAAAAATTGATTTTTGGTGTCAATTTAGCTTTTAAATGATCCATTTAAAAAGTCTATTCTTCATTTATACTTCTTAAGTAATCGACTATCCACTGAAGTCTTAGATTAAATTAAAAACACCATACAGTTAACCGATTTTAATGGCGCTTTTGGCGAATTAAGTATTTAGTTGCCGTCTTGCATTAAAACAATTATTAAATTTACCCTGTAAAACTCAAGATTGAATTGGTTAATAGCAAACCAAATACATTTTAATCGGACGAATAATTAAGTGTTATTACTAACATTTTAAAAAATTCCCGATTGAAATTATGGCTTAATTAAGTTGATTTTGATTTTATGAATAAGGGGGAATTACAAGATACATTTAAGAGTGCAGTAGGTAACTTAATTAGTTGCCCAACTGGTGTTGTGCTTATATGTAATGCTTTTTAAATTCACCCACCAATTTTAGGGACACTATTTATGCTAACAATGACCAAAATATATTTATCATCTCCACACATGAGCGGTTTGGAACAAGGGTATGTGAACGATGCGTTTGAAACGAATTGGATAGCACCTTTAGGCCCCCATGTGGATGGTTTTGAAAACGCCATTGAAACCTATTTGGACCAAAATAACCATGTTGCTGTACTAAGCTCGGGAACAGCTTCTATACATATGGCACTCCAACTTTTGGGAGTAGGGCGAGGTGATGATGTGCTCTGTCAAAGCTTTACGTTTTCGGCGTCTGCCAACCCCATATTGTATCAAGGAGCGAATCCTATTTTTATTGATAGTGAAGTTGACACTTGGAATATGAGTCCGGAATTGTTGGAAGTCGCCATTAAAGACCGTCTTGAGAACCATAAAAAACCAAAGGCAATTATTGCAGTTCACTTATATGGCATGCCATATAAAGCGAACGAGATTAATGCTATTGCAAAGACTTATGGTATTCCTATTATAGAAGATAGTGCAGAGGCTTTGGGAAGCGCGTATTTCGGTCAAAAATGTGGCACGTTATCCGATATTGGTGTTTTATCCTTTAACGGGAATAAAATTATCACGACGTCTGGTGGTGGAGCACTAATAACCAAGACTAGGGAATTAAAAAATAAAGCGGTGTTTTTGTCTACCCAAGCACGGGATAGCGCACCTCATTATGAACATTCGTCTGTTGGATATAACTACAGAATGAGTAATGTGCTTGCTGCTATTGGTCGTGGCCAATTGGACGTTCTGGATGATCGCGTAAACGCTAGAAGACAAAACTATAACTTTTATAAATCGACCTTATCAAAATTTAATTCTATACAGTTTTTAGAGGAGCCTAAAGGGTTTTGTTCTAACCGATGGCTCACGTGTATCGTTTTGGATTCTTTTGAAACACGTGAAGAAATTCGTGTTGCCTTGTTGGCTGAAGACATAGAATCCAGACCTTTATGGAAACCCATGCATTTGCAACCGGTTTTTAAAGAGGCCGTGTCTTATACGAACGGTGTTTCCGAGCGATTGTTTAACCACGGGCTCTGTTTGCCTAGTGGGTCTAATTTATCACAACACGATTTAGAGCGTGTTGTAAAAGTAATATCCAATACCATTGCATCATGATAAAAAATTACTTTTCTTACTATTCTCAAAAATATGCGTCAAAGTGGCTGGTTTTAGGAATCGATTTATGTATCGTGTTGGCTACCTTTTTCTTGGCCTACTTTATTCGGTTTAATTTCACCCTTAATTTTGAATGTGGACACTTTTTAGTGCAACTCCCTGTGATTTTCAGTATTTCGACCATTAGTTTTTTAATAATTGGATCGTATAAAAGCGTTATCCGCCATACAGGGTTTACCGATGTGATTAATGTATTTAAATCGGTCGCTCTCATGTCATTTATCACCGTATTCATGGTGCTTTCCAATCATGTCACTGGGTTTATTCCTGGATTTACCATTCCATTATCCATTATTGTGATTCATACCGTGTTGAGTATGATGGCACTTGCCGCCTGTAGATTGGCATTTAAAGTGTTGTATCGCTATGCCAAATGTCGGTTTACAATATCAAGAAAAATTCTAATTTCCGGTGCCGGTGATTCAGGCATGGTTACGTATAACGCCCTAGCCAATAACGTAAAAACGCACTTTGAAATTCTTGCCTTTATCGATGATAACGCAAAAAAAATTGGAAAATTTATTAATGGCGTGCCCATTATGAATCCTACAAAGGTGACTCCGGCTTATATTAATGTAAATCATATTGACGAAATAGTCGTAGCCAGTCAAACAATGTCCAAGGATAATTTGTTGCATCTTATCGATTCATTGCTCGATACCAAGGTTAAAATTACAAAAGTGCCACCTATTGAACAATGGATTAATGGCGAATTAAATACGAGTCAGATTAAGAAAGTTCAAATTGAGGATTTATTGGGTCGCGCTCCGATACAAATCGACAATCCCAATTTACTTAACGAATTTAAAGGTGAAACCATTGTTGTTACTGGAGCTGCCGGTTCGATAGGAAGCGAGTTGGTAAAGCAATTATCTTATTTTGGCGTCAAGCATTTAATTTTGATTGATCAGGCGGAATCACCATTATATGATCTGCAGCAAGATTTAAAGCAAAACGGAAAATTCAATTTTATCACAATTGTGGCCGATATTCGTGATGGGTTGCGTATGGACGGGATTTTTCAGAAGTATAAACCAACCATGGTGTTTCATGCAGCAGCGTACAAGCATGTCCCTTTAATGGAAGCCTCTCCTTATGAGTCCATTAAAATCAATGTGAATGGGACTAAAATTTTAGCTGATATTTCGTCACGGTATAACGTGAAGAAGTTTGTGCTTATATCCACCGACAAGGCAGTAAACCCAACCAGTGTCATGGGTGCTACCAAGCGCATGGCCGAAATGTACATTAGCTGTCTTCAAAAAGAAAGCAAAACCAAATTTATCACCACCCGTTTTGGTAATGTTTTAGGCTCTAACGGATCGGTCATTCCTTTGTTTAAAAAGCAAATTGAAAATGGAGGGCCAATAACGTTGACACATAAAGACATTACGATTCCTGAAGCATCACAATTAGTATTAGAAGCTGGCACCATGGGAAAAGGTGGTGAAATATTTATCTTTGATATGGGCGAATGTGTTAAGATTTATTATCTTGCCTTAAATATGATTAAATTGTCTGGATTACGGTTTCCGGAGGATATTGACATTAAAATCACTGGGCTGCGACCTGGTGAAAAATTATATGAAGAATTATTGGCTAATGGGGAGAATACCTTATCGACCTATCATAAAAAAATAATGATCAGTAAAACGCGTGAACTTGATTATGAAAAGGTAAAGGCAGATATAGAAGCTTTATGTATAACCAATCGTTTCCAAAACAATAATATCGTATTGAAAATGAAACAGTTAATACCAGAATATAAATCAAACAATTCGGATTATGAGAAATTTGATCGACGCGTTCGTGCATTTGAACAAGCCAAAGGCTTAACAATGTCTGATAAAGTCGATAAAACGTTTATAAATCTGTAACAAAGCAGGATTTAGCCCCCAAATGATTGTAAAATGAATAAATCCTTTTTATTAAAACCTAGAAACCGTTTATATATAACTTTTATTTTCTTCGGGTTGTTATTTTCGTCCTGTGGATCCCTAAAAGAAGAGGTTGTGTATTTTCAAAATGCTAAAAATTTTGAAACAATAGTCGATACAGATTCTTTTATCCCTAAATTTAAAGTCAATGATATTGTAAGTATCTATGTATCCACTTTTGATTCGGAAGCGTCCAAACCATTCAATTTGGTAAAGTCAACAGGTAATTCTACAGGGGGTTCAGCTCAATTCCTTGATTATCTTGTAGATGTTGAGGGTAATATCGATTTTCCTGTGTTGGGCAAAGTAAAACTATTGGGATTAACAGTGGAAGAGGCCAAAGAACTCATCAAGCAAAAATTATCTGAAGGCTATTTAAAAGATCCTATTGTTAATATTCGAATTCTGAATTTTAGAATTTCCGTTTTGGGGGAAGTTCGTTCACCAGGAAGCTATCCAATTTCAGGGGAGCGGGTTACTATTATGGAAGCATTGGCATTGGCAGGTGACTTAACCATCAAAGGTCGTAGGGATAATATTTTAATTGTCAGGGATTTTGATGGTGCCAAAACCTATACACGCATTAATTTAACCAATAAAGAAGTGTTTAATTCGCCTGTGTATTATTTAACCCAAAATGATGTGGTGTATGTCGAACCCAATAATTCATCCATGTCTGCTTCTAAAGGAGATACAAGAATAGGTCTTATTTTGTCAGTATCTTCATTTTTAATTAGTTTGGCTATTTTAGCCACACGCTTTTAAGGATGCCTATTTTATGAATTCAAATCAAAACGATACATTTAACAAACCGATTTCCCAAGATTTTAATCTAAAGAAAACACTTGCTCTTTATTTTAAGCAATGGAAATGGTTTGTACTTAGTCTTATCATTTTACCGGGGCTGGCCTATCTGTATTTACGATACCAAATACCACAGTACGCTGTAACAGCAAATATTATGCTTATTAGTGAAAAGGATCAATCGTCTCCTAGCTCAGTATTTAGTGATATTTCGCTTTTTTCTGAAAACGAAGATGCTAAAGTGGAGGATGAAATAATCGTGATTAAATCTCGTGGGGTTGTTAAGCAAGTTGCTGAGAAATTAAATTTGAATGTACAATACTTTACCAAAGGACGGATATTAGAAATCGAATTGTATAAAAACCTTCCTATTTCAATAAATTTTATTGCGTCGGACTCCCTTATACATAAAACCAATTTTAATTTTTATATTGATATAACGTCTGAATTGGATTTTGAGTATCGTATTCATGAAGACGATCTTCCTAAAAAAATAGCTTTTGGCGAATCTATCCCCACCTCCTTTGGCGGTATGGTTATTACCCCTAATGCAACAAACAGTAAAACCATTATAGGCAGTAACTTACGTGTTCAATTAACGCCTTTAAATGTTGTTACCCAATATTTAAGAAATGCCATTGCAGTATTTCAAGGGGCAAAAGCCTCGAAGATTATTACTATTGATTTAGTAGATCCAATTCCTCAAAGAGGTAAGGATATTGTCAATACCTTAATTAAGGAATATGATATCTATTCGTCGTTTATAAAAAATATTCGAGCCAAGAATACCGCAAAATTCATTGATAATCGAATTGATATGGTCACCTCGGATTTAGTAAATGTTGATGATAGTATCGTGCGTTTTAAGACTGGAAATAAAATTACTGACGTGACTTCTGAAGCAGGGCAGTTTTTAAGTTCCAGTACTCAAAATGAGCAATTGCTCGATGAAAGCAAAACACAATTGCGGGTTCTCGATTATATGAAAGAATCTCTTGGAGATGATTCTACAACATTTGAACCTATTCCTGCCAATTTGGGCATGGGAGACCCAACTATTAGTTCGCTTTCTGCACGCTATAGCGAGTTGTTGGCTAATAGAGACCGATTATTACGAAGTGCTGGTGAGAAAAATTTGGTGGTTGTAGAATTAGATCAAACCTTGGCA
>CAXBHA010000037.1:0-10769 GCA_963974955.1 uncultured Yeosuana sp.
TTAGGTTTATGGCTCACTTTTTTTATTTTAGGATATATAATCAGTGCATTTGATAATTGGCTAATAACGTTTAGTTTTTGGATGTTTTTTGGCGTATTATTTATTTATGGGTTCATTAACGCTGTTGCCGGCAAACGGCAATCGGTTCCATTAATTGGTGATTTTTTTCAAAAAATATTTGCTAGTATAGGTCGATAAATGGTAAATAGCTCACTTTCGTTACAACACATCATTCGGGAATCCAGTTTAGAAAAAAAGGCGCCATTATTAATAATGCTTCACGGTTATGGTAGTGATGAAAATGATTTATTTTCATTTGCTAGCGAATTACCAGAAGAACTTTTTATTATTTCTGCCAAAGCACCTTATCCAATGCAACCTTATGGAAATGCTTGGTACGCCATTAATCTTGACGCCATTCAAGGGAAATGGAGTGATAATGAGCAAGCCAAAGCATCTCGTGACTTAATAGCTAAGTTTATTGATGAAGCAATAGTCACATATCCTGTTGATAAAAATAATGTAACCCTTTTAGGGTTTAGCCAAGGCACAATACTCAGTTATGCTGTGGCATTAACATATCCAGAAAAAATTAGAAACGTCATTGCATTGAGCGGTTACATCAATAAAGATATTTTGCCAACAGATATTAAAACTAAAAATTATTCCCATTTAGATTTTTATTGTTCCCACGGATCTGTGGACCAAGTTATACCTGTAGACTGGGCACGACAAACAGCACCGTTTTTAAATAGTTTACATATTAAACACCAGTACTCTGAGTTTCCTGTTGGGCATGGTGTAGCACCTCAAAACTTTTATGGGTTTAGAGAGTGGTTATTAAAACGTATTTAATAATTAAGCCAATAATATTCTTGGTTTTTTAATGGCTTTGTAGAAGCATACTGCTTTGACTTTGTCATAAATATAACTTCGTTTAACGTGTATATGAGCAGTAAGGGGAAAAGTATGCGATAATTTTCCGTTTATTACTGAACTTGGTTGAAAGATAAGAACTTTGGGTTTAGCCACAAAGCCCTTATTGCTTATAGGTGTTGGCAACTGGCTTTGTTCCGTTCTGCTATTCAATTTCGACATTTTAATTTCAGTTCAGATTGAGCGTTGGCATTATGCTATAAAAATATGATTTGTGAATAACGTATGTGGCGCACTTACGAGATTAATATCAAATTTCAATATTGACATCACTAGACCAAACCAAGTTTGGGTAAGCGATATAACTTACATTAGAACGATAAAGGGATTTTGTTACCTGGTGCTCATTACAGATATGTACAGCCGTAAAATAGTTGGTTATGACATTAGTAACAGTTTAGAGCTTAAAGGTTGTGAAAGAGCTTTAAACAAGGCCCTGTATCAAGCTAAAGATACTACTGGACTAACTCATCATTCCGACAGAGGTATACAATACTGCAGCAACGTGTACACTCAAATTTTAAAGAGAAATAATATTAATATTAACATGACAGAAGAAAATCATTGCTACGAAAATGCTGTAGCTGAGCGTATAAACGGAATCCTAAAAGACGAGTTCTATCTAGACCAGACCTTTGATAGCCTGCAACACGCAAAGAGAGCAACAAAAAATGCAATTAATCTATACAACGAAATAAGATTACATTTATCTTTAGACTATAAAACACCGAATATGGTATATTTAAAAACAGCGTAAATCAATTTTAACCTGTAGCCATATTTCAGGACAAGACAATGACTGTTATTGTATTACTGTCAAATAAAAGCAAAGCAGTAGTGGTCCACTAAGGAGAACGAAACCTTATGTGAAACATAAAAGCATGGGAAGAGTGGACTAATAAAACGAAAAAAATCCTAAACATACGGATATAATTCACGATTTGACTTCTAGTTTAATTTGCAAGATTCTATGTAGACCTATGTAACTTGAATATCTTTATTTCTATAATTACTTAAATAGTACATGAGCAAAAGGAGACATAGCAATACTAATTGCGCTACTAAAGTTTCTGTCGTAGGATAAATTCCCAACCAATCTATCTTAAGGGAAACAGGAAAACCTGATACAGAAAGCCAGCCAGCCTCTTGAATGGCGTGAATACCCTTACCTATTAAAATTACCGCCAACAAGGTAATTATCCAAGAAGAATATCTAAAAAGTTGTCTAACTGGTATTTTTTTTGAATATTTTAGGAAAAGAAATGAGAGCAAACCTATCAATGCGAAAGCCGCCAAGACTCCAAATGCAATAGATGATTTATCGCTGGATTGGGTTTCCAAACTAATTGCCTGAAGAAAAAGAATGGATTCAAAAACTTCACGGAAAACAACCATAAATGAAAAGAAAGCCAGCCCGATCATTTTTTCACCCTTTAGTTGAACCCCAATCTTTTTTTCAATAAATGCTTTCCATTTTTTGGAATGTGTATGGTTATGAAGCCAAAAACCAACATAGGCAAGAACAATAACCGCTATCAAGGAAATCATTCCTTCCATGATCTCCCTGTTTTGCCCACTTATACCAATAATCCAATCTGAAAGGAACCATCCTGCTACACCTATTAAAATGGCAGTTATCCAACCACTGTGAATATAGGGTAAGGCTTTTTTCGTCTCTGGTGCGCTACGTATCAGTGCCAGGATAAGCGCAATAATTAAAAAAGCTTCCAGGCCCTCCCGAAGCATTATGGATACCGCCAAAAAGAAAGACACCCAATAGTTGAGCTTTTTATCTTTCATCATTATTTCTGCCTGATCAATTGTTGAGAGTGCACTATTTATTTTATTTTTGACCTCACTTGAGTTTTTGCCTTGTTCGATAGCCTGCCTTACGGCCATCATTTTCTGCTCCAATTGGGAAGTAAATTTGGGGTCATTAGCTTTTAGGCGAACTTCCATAGGCTGCCAAAGCGTTTTGACGGGCTTCGTCTTTATTGCCATTTTTATAGCTGGATAATGCTTGATGAAGATAATCCCTTGCAACGGTTAAACTGGATTGTGATGGCTTTCCTAAAGCGTAAAAAACCCTTAAGGCTTTCAATTTAATTTCGGCTTGTGTTTCTGGACGAAGTTTATTCATTAATTCATTATCGGACAGGGTAGCAATATCTTTTAGCGAGGTGTTGCCTGTTTCCAGATTGTATGCTTTTTGTAGGGATACAGAATCTATTTTTTGTTTTTGAAACCGTAATGATTTGACATAAAAGGCCAAATCCCAGGCGTCTTTATCAGTTAGTTCCGTAAACGCCCGCATAGCTGTTCCTTGCACTCCAAGTTTGACTGTATTGTAGGCTTGAAATGGGGACAGGCCGGCCATTAGGGAATCATTTAAAAAATTTGTGGGTACTGGTTTTAATCCCCCCGCTAAATTTCCATTTCCATCGCCTTTTGACCCATGGCATTGAACACAGCCCTGTAAATATAGGCTTTGACCGTTCGCTTTGTCCGGCCAATTTAGGGGCGCAACTTCGTATCCAGTTGATTTAATAATTGCCCATTTCGTTTTTTCTGCTAAATCTTTGATTTTTTTGCTGGAAGCTTTATCCTGAACAAGGGTTTTTAAATCATTTAAGTCAGAAAGAATAGACTGACCGGATTCAGATGGTAGATTTATTGCTTTTGCCAAATTAAAAATCTTTACGCTAAACTCCTGCATTTCGGCATATTCCGCCTTATCGAGTATCTCACCATCTCTTACTGCCATTGGATAATCTTTTGAAAGATAATCCAAAAGGTGGATGACACTTTGGATAGCATGATCCTTTTCCTTGGCAGAAACCTGAAGCGATGAGAAAAATATAAAAACATATAGGAAGTATGATGGGATTGAATGCCGTTGTAATTTCATGGGAATATTAAAAAATAACTGTTTATTATTATTTAGACTAAATAAAAACAAAGATATTGTATTTTATGATTTATTGGAAGTTATAATATATTTTATTGAAAAATATTTTTATTGAATGTCCATAATTTGTCATAAGTCTGAAAATATAATGATTCTGTCATTCCGACAAAGGAGGAATCTCATTGGTTTTCAATAGATTCTTCATTTCGTTTCACTCCATTCTGAATGACAAAAATGGTATTATGAACGAATACGGACATTCAATGATTTTTAATAAAACCTCGTATAATCTAATTTTATGAGTAATCTAATTTTATGGGGTTTTTAAAATAACCTAGATTGAAAAAATCAATAATTTGGATTAAAAAACTTGATGATTTTAAACTTTTTTATTCCTTCTATTTCTACAGCTTTAGAAATTTATTTTTCACTATTTCCAATTCATCTTCTGTAATCTAACTGCGTTCAAAATAGCCAAAAAAGCCACACCAACATCTGCAAATACGGCTTCCCACATGGTGGCAAGTCCACCGGCCCCCAAAATTAAGACAACAATCTTTACTCCAAAAGCAAGCACAATATTTTGATAGACAATGTGTCGGGTTGAACGCCCTATTTTGATAGCCTTTGCAATCTTGCTCGGTTGGTCGGTCTGAATAATCACATCTGCCGTTTCTATGGCCACATCACTCCCCAAACCGCCCATGGCAATGCCAACGTCGCTTGCTGCCAAGACTGGTGCGTCATTGATGCCGTCGCCAATGAACGCTACCTTGGTATTGGGTCGTTTTTTAAGTTCCTCAACCTCGTTGAGCTTGTCTTCCGGTAGCAAACCGCCTTTTGCCGTATGGATGCCCATTTCCTTGGCTATTTGTTGGGTAATGGAATCCTTGTCGCCCGAAAGCATTATTATTTTTGAAATGCCCGATTCCCGAATTTGTTTAATGGCTTCGTGTGCATCTTCCTTCAGTTCGTCTGCAATAATCACGTAGCCAGCGAATTTGCCAGCAATGCCAACCATAACAATAGACTCCACAATGGTATCGGTTTCCGATGGGACTTCAATGCTGTTTGAGGTTATCAAAGCTTTGTTCCCAACCAAAACGGGTTTTCCATTTACAGTTCCTTTTAATCCTTTTCCTGCTATTTCATACACATCGGAAGCTTTAAAATCTTCGCCTTCTGCTTTATATTCTAAAATTGCTTTGGCAATGGGATGGGTGGATTGCTCTTCCATTGCCATCAGGTATTTCATCATTTCGACTTCGCTCAAAGACCCATTTCCCTCATTATATATATTTATGGATTTAATTTTGAAAACACCTTTGGTCAGGGTTCCGGTTTTATCCATCACGACGGTAGTCACTTTGGTCATTTCATCTAAAAATGATGCACCCTTAAACAGGATCCCATTTTTTGAGGCTGCCCCCAATCCGCCAAAATAGCCCAGGGGAATGGAAATGACCAAGGCACAGGGGCAGGAAATAACCAAGAAAATCAACGCTCTGTACAACCAATCCTGAAATACATAATCATCAACAAAAAAGTAGGGCAGGAATGTCAATCCGATGGCAAGAAACACAACAATAGGTGTATAAACCCTTGCAAATTTCCGGATGAACAATTCGGTCTTTGATTTCCGCGCGGTGGCGTTTTGCACCATATCAAGGATTCTTGCAATGGAACTGTCCTTAAACTCCTTGGTGGTCTCGATTTCTATGACGCCGTCCAGATTGATGCTTCCCGCAAACACTTTTCCGCCTTTTGCAATGGTATCGGGTTTGCTTTCGCCCGTTAAGGCGGCTGTATTGAACGATCCTTTTTCGGAAAGCAGAATGCCGTCCAATGGGATTTTTTCGCCCACACGGACTTGCACTTTTTCTCCAATTTCAACCGTTTCCGGATGAACGGTAATAAAATTTTTATCACGATATACCAAGGCTTCATTGGGACGTACGTCCAACAACGCCTTAATGTTTCCCTTGGCTCTTTTTACCGCAGCGTTTTGGAAGAGTTCGCCCACGGCATAAAACAGCATCACGGCAACACCTTCGGGGTATTCGCCAATGGCAAATGCGCCCAAAGTGGCAATGGACATTAGGAAAAACTCTGTAAAGAAATCGCCTTTCTTGATGCTTTGCCAGCCTTCCATTATCACAGGAAAACCTACAGGCAAATAGGCCATCACGTACCAAACAATGCGGATCCAGCCCGAAAAGTGCGGAAATGCATCAAAATAATCAAAGGCAATTCCGGCAATGAGCATTACAAAGCTGAAAATGGCAGGCAGATAGGTTCTGAAACTTGAAGTACTTTCTGAACCACTATGATTATGACCATTAGTGCGATTATGTTCTTTTTCAGAGTTTGGTTTTAAATCCCTTAAATTCAGTTTCTTTTTTTTCATTATAAACTTATTTTTAAATCAAAGATGCACAAAAATTGATTGCAATGGAAGTGCATTTATTTACCCTCTGCTGGTTCAATGTGAATGTGAACATCTATCAAATGTGGAAAATTTTTAATCAAATCATCCTTTACTTGATGAGAGATATCGTGACCTTCAACCACCGTTCTTGAGCCATCAATCCAGATATGCATATCAATATGGAAAGCTGTTCCCATCTTTCGGGAAAAACAGCGTTCTACTTTGATGACATTTGGGTTCTTTTCTGTAATTCTAATGACATCTTTCCGCAACTCTGGCTCAATCGCTTCATCCAATAATTCACCAATGGCAGGCTTTCCAATTTTAAAGGCATTATAAAAAATGAATCCCGATGCAATGAGTGCGGCAAAATCATCTGCTATTTCAAATCCCTCACCACCAATCAATGCTATTGAAATACCTATAAAAGCTGCAATAGACGTAATCGCGTCACTCCTATGGTGGAAGGCATCAGCTTTTACAGCAGAACTGTTAATTTCTTCTCCGGTTTTTAAAACATATCTGTATAAAAACTCTTTAGTTAGTACTACTACAATTAAAATGATAAGCGTAAATGGCGCGGGACTTTTATGTGGCTCGATAATGTGCAGGATGCTATCCTTGACAATAATACCGCCAGCAATTATCAAAGCAATGGTAATTCCAATAGCTACCAAAGCTTCAATCTTTCCGTGACCATAAGGATGATTCTCATCTGGTGGTTTTGAAGACCATTTAAGTCCAAACCAGAGCATTGCAGATGTGAATACATCTGCTGCCGATTCTATAGCATCGGCTATTAGTGCATAGGAGTGCCCAAAAACACCTCCAAGACCTTTTACCAATGCTAGTATTGCACTAATTACAATACCTACAAGGGTTGTTTTTAATCCTTTTTTTGATATAGCATTCGGATTTCGTTTCATCATTACTTTTTTATTATACATTACACTTATCACAAACCCCTTTTACGACCAGATTGACATTTTCTGCCATATAGCCTTCCGGCAAATTGATATGTGGTATTTTATGTTCGGTCAAGCACACCGTTTCATTACAATTTTTGCAATGAAAATGTAAGTGTAAATCTGTATCTACTTCGCAATTGCAATGCTCTTCGCACAATGCATATTTGGTTGTGCCTGTGCCATCGTCAATTTGATGTGCAATGCCATTTTCCACAAAGGTTTTTAAGGTTCGGTATAAGGTAGTTCTATCACTATTATCAAAATAATCCTCAATATTGGTCAGGCTCACCGCTACCTTTTTATTATAGAGAAATTGCAAAACCAACAAGCGCATGGCCGTTGGTTTTACGCTGCTGTGCCCCAATATTTTTTCCAAAACATCCATTGGTTATATATTATATCGCTTTAACGAATTGCCCGTTTTGATTTGAAAGGCATCCTCGATATCGGATAGATAAATAATACCGTCGCCAGGATCGGGTGTTTTGCCATTTTCTAAGATGATGTCGATGGCCGATCGCGCTTCTTCATTTTGGCACACCAGTTCTATTTTTATAATAGGACTGTCCGTCACGTGGAAGTCCAAAGACGGTCTCGCCCCTTTTGCCTTAAATGCTCCTGTGCCTTCCCCTTGTGAAAGCGTCATACTCTTAAAACCATTATCGGTCAAGGCTTCTATGATTTTCTGGATCCTGTTTGGTTTAACAAATGCTTTTATTTCTTTCATACGTTTAAATTTTTATAATTTGTCAATGCTCGTTTCACTTATTTATATTTCGGTTTTGAACCAAGCTTGTTTTTACTTTTTTAACTAATTAAGACCATTAACAAACTCGGTATCAAAACACTTTTTATATTTAATCATCGTGTTCCAATTCGCCTTTTATCCTTTCAGAGGAAAGTGTATAGGCCCCATTGGTAACGATTTTAACATTCTCGGCAATCTCAGGAGGCAGATTAATTTCCACAAAACCAAGGTCATTTATGCCAGTACTGACGGGAACCATTTTAAATCTCATTGTGCCTTCTTCTGTTTTTTCACCTTCATCGAGGATGAAAATATAAGACTGTTCACCTTCCTTTACGATGGCCTCCTCGGGTACTGCAAAGCTCATTTTCTCACCTTCAACTATCCGGCCTTCAACGTACATCCCTGGAAGTAAATTGCCAATTTTGTTTTCAATATCTGCATGAACATGTAAGGCCTTTGGGTCTGTTTCAAAAGTCTTGCCTAAAGAATGCACTTTGGCCTTGAGTATTTTATCGGGTTGAGAGGCAACAGTAAAATATATTTGCTGGCCTTCGTTTACCTTGCTGATATCCTTTTCATACACTTTAAAATCCACGTGGATTTTTGAATTATCACTTACCGAAAATATTTTAGTTTGTGGTGCCACGTAATCCCCTAGACTTACCATGACATCATCCACAAAACCATTTATAGGAGATATTATAGGTACAGCCGAAAAAATTTCACCATTTGCAATTTTATCGGTATTGAATCCCAATAATCGCAACTTTGATTTTAAAGCATTGACGCTGGATGTTGTAGAGCGGAATTTGGATTGTGCCATTTGAAATTCTTTTCCGGATGAAACACCTTTATCGTACAAGGTCTGTTTACGCTCAAAATCTTGTTTTAAAAACACCAATTCATCATTTTTTTCCTGAAACTCCTGCTGCATGCTTATTATATCCGGATGCTCTAAATAGGCCAAAACTTGACCTTTGTTTACCTTATCGCCTTCAATGACGTTGATGGCACTTACATTACCACCAACAAAGGGGCTAATATTTGCCCTGTCCTGTGGATACAAATCCAAAACACCTGTAACTTTAATGTTGTTGCCTAGGGTTCTTTGTTCTAGTGGTTTCATTTCCAAGCCAATAGTTTCTACCTGTTGGTTTGATATTTCAACAATGCCTTCTTCCTCATTGTGCCCTTCTTCCCCATGTCCATCTTCACTTCCTGCCTTTTCTGAAATATTCTCATTTTCGTTATGGCCCAATTCTCCCTTCGCCTTTTCATTACAGGAAGTGAGCACCAAAGTCAAGGCTAAAAATATTGTTACTGCTATTGCTTTATTTTTCATTTCTGTTTCTTTTTTAGATTATAAATTGCCCAATTGGTATTGTACCTCGATGGCCTGTTGGTTGTACTGGTTGATGAAATCCAAGTGGTTTATTTTGATGTTGATGGCACTGTTGAGGATGGTGATATAGCTAATGTAATCTATCTCACCTTCCTTGGATGCCAACTCGGCAGTGGTCAATTGCTCTTCGGCCAACGGCAGTGCCGCTTCTTCATAGTACCTCAGTGTTTTTAGTGTCTTGTCCTGTGCTTTGTACAGTTGTGATACGATGCTCTGGGCGACCGCCTTTTGCTCCAAATATTGATTTTCGGCAACCCTGGCATCCGCTTTTGCCGCCCTTACCCTGTTCTTTTGCGGAAGGAACCACAAAGGGATACTGATCCCTGCCTGATAGGCATTGAACCCCGTAAAATCATTGTACTTTAGATTGTCATAGCTAAGGCTGAACTTGGGCAGGAACTGAGCCCTTTCTACCTTAACGTTCGCCTTGCCCACTTCTGCGTTCTGCAGGTCAAACTGCAACAAAGGGTTGTTGCTGATATCGATACTATCGGCAACGGGCATGGCGCTTATGGCCCCGTATGGCATATCCATTGTCTCGATAGGGCCAGCCATACCCAGATATTGTTTGAGCGCACGTTTGGCAATCTCAATATCATCGTAGGCCTGTTGCCTCAACACCTGTATTTGCTGATACTCTGAAGAAGCGGAAATATAGGCCAGTTTGCCGGTCTCCCCACTGTCGTACCTTAATTTGGCCGCACTTTCAAAATTGGCATAGATGCTGTCCAGCCTTTGGGCAAGCTTCAGGCGTGCCTTGTTATAGGCGATCTGGTAATAGGCCTGCATCACATCGCGTACCAACTGTTGCTCACTAAGGTCATAAAATTTCTCGCCCAGCTTTATGCGTTCCTTATAAAACTTTGACTTAGAGAAACCCGAAAGCAAATCGATATTTCCCTGTTGTGCCCCAAAAGTGCGCAGTGTTCCCTGTTGCAGGCCTTGGTCTTCCTTGCCTGCATATAAAAAGGTCCTGCCCAAATCAAAACTGGTGCCCTTCATTGCCTGTTCGGGCGATAGAGCAAAAGTATCGCAACGCTTCATTGCCTGTTCGCGCTCTATGAAAGCCTTGCCTTGCTTTAGTGTGGGATAGTTTTCCCTGGCCATGGCAACCGCTTCGTCCAAAGTGAGCGTTTGGGTCAGCTCACTGTTTTGGGCAGCCATATTACCAGAAGAAAACAAGGCGCCAATTACCAAAAACACAGTAATTACCGTGGTGTTTACGTTAATGTAACTTTGATCGCCACCATTAACTTTGCGCTGTTTACGCGATTCCAACCAAGCGTATAGCACAGGCACCACCACCAAGGTCAAAAACGTAGCTGTTATTAATCCGCCTATGACCACGGTTGCCAAAGGGCGTTGTACTTCGGCAC
>CAXBHA010000038.1:0-10672 GCA_963974955.1 uncultured Yeosuana sp.
AGGCTTACTAAAATTTAATGAAGGTTACATTAATTTTTCGTCATGCACTAAATGTTCTGGGTTTAAAAAAACTTAAAAGTCCATTTTAAAACTAATAGAGACCTCGCCTGTTTCTTTATTAACTTTTACTTTTGGTTTGCCATTAACACTTAAATCATTTCCTGTACTCATTTTAAAGATTCCAGTTAAAAACTCCATGCCTTTGGTCATAACAGCTTCCATTTGTTCAAAGTTTAGTTCCGTTTTTTGATTGGTTTGCTCTACCAAGGGATCTTTTTTTACTACTGGATCTTCTAATATTTTAACCGTAGTCGGTTTCTTTTCAATATCGGAAACAATATCTTGCAGGTCCTCATAGTCTTGATCTTCTATATTAAATCCATCATCAATGGGATTTTCAAAATCATCGTTATTTATAATTTCTTCAAGCTGTTTTATAAATTGTGATTTTCCTTTTTCAGAAAAATCAACTTCGTCTGTTAAGCTACCTAAATTCAAAACACCTTCAAAAAGATTTTGTTTTAACAGCAATCCTGCTGCTATTTTCATTTCAATGGAATTATAACTCAACAAGTTAAAAACATATAATTTTTTCTTTTGTTGCCCAATTCTATCAATTCTTCCTATACGTTGATTCTTTTTGGCTGGATTCCAGGGCAATTCAAAATTTATAACGGTATCTGCTACTTGTAAATTTAATCCTGTACCTCCAGATTCGCTAGAGAGAAAAATACGGCAATCTGGATTATCTTCAAATTCCTTTATTAATGCAGCGCGTTTTTTTACAGGCACTTTTCCGGTTAGGGTTGTAAAAGTGATATCTTCTTTTTTAAGCATATCGCCTATAATTCTTAGCATAGTTACCCATTCTGAGAAAATAATTATCTTTCTATCGGTATTTTTAACGTCCAGCTTTTCTATTAAAATATCTTTTAATTCAATGAGTTTGGGAGAACAATGGGTTTCTTTATCAATTAAATAGCTAGAATCGCAAACCATACGCATATTGGTCAATAAATGCATGAGTTTTTGCCAATCGTAGGTGGTCTTGAATTTTTTAGCTAAAATGGAAGCTATGCCTCTTGCAAAACTGGCATGCAATCCAGCTTGTTCATCGGAAAGGCTCACAAATATATCCTTTTGAATAACATTGGGTAATTGATCAAATACGTCTTGTTTTTCTCTTCTGATGAGTATGGAACTTAAACGTTTTTTTAAGTTTTGAAGATTGTAATACCCTCTGATTTTATTTTTTTGCTTCGAATCGAAAATACAATGCTGGTATGAAAACTCCCATTGCGGTGTTAAAAATTTCTGATCTAAAAACTGAACGATGGAATACAAATCCAGCAGCTTATTTTCTAAAGGTGTTCCTGTAATTACTAAAGCATGCTTTTTTTCTATTGCTTTTACGGCATTTGCTGTTTTGGTTTCGTAATTTTTAATTTTTTGAGCTTCATCTAAAATAACAAAATCATATCCAGATCTATTAATACATGGCAGATCCCGTAATATCGTTTCGTAGTTTACGATATGAAAAAAACCCGTGTCATTAAGATATGTTTTATTTCTATCCTCTGGAAGACCTTCTACTATAATAGCTTTTTCATTGCTAAATTTTAAAACCTCATTTTTCCATTGATGTTTTACAGATGCAGGACAGACAACCAATGTTTTCTTAAAGTTGAAAACCTCTTTTTTAAGAATAGCTGTTGCAATTGCCTGCAGTGTTTTACCAAGCCCCATTTCGTCTGCAACAATGACACCTTTTTTAAATACTGAAAATTCCACGCCTTCTTTTTGGTAAGGATATAGGTTTGCTTTTATAGTTGAAAAATTTAATGTGCTTGATTTCTTTATCTGCTCTAACGCTTTAGCCTCAAAATATGTTTCTACTTTTTCAAAAACCTCTTCACGTATTTTTATACGCTCAAAGTCTCTTGATTTATATAAAAAAGAAGTGAAAGCTGCCATTTCTGAATCTTCAATGAAACTATTATTACCAAAATAGCCTTTCAAAATAGTTTCTTCTTCCTTTTCCAATGTTTCAGGAAAGAACCAAGAAATCTTATAATCATGCAATGGGTCTGTATAAATCTCTATAAAAGGGTAAGTGGTTTTTAGTCGTTTAACTTTTGATGGGTTTTCTTCCAAATAGTTAAATAAGTACATAATATGTTTGGTGGTACCTAACTTATTTGTTTTCCAATCTACATTGTTTATATAGCCTGTTTTATTTTTAAAATCGCGAAGTGTTATTTTATATGTTTTTCCTTTTTCGTTTATTAAGGCATGCTCTCCATATAAGTTATTCGCGAGGGTTACTTTATACTCGGCTTTTTTGGCTCTATCCTTACGTTCACCTAAAACCCTTTCTTGCATTCCCTTGCGCGTGTATTTGATACCCTCGGTTAAAGCATCAACATGTATTTCGTTTTCAATAACATATAGTGCAACAAGGCCAAGCGCATCCCATTCAGAGTAACTTCCATTTATCTTAGGATGTAACTCGTCATTTTCTAAAATAATTATAACTTTAAAGAATTCATCATTACTTTCGACTTGAATTGTGATTTTTTCTTTTCCTTGGGACAAAATAACATGGGTGTTTTCTTCAAAAATATGTTTAGCTTTTTCTATCTCGGAAGAAGATAGTATTTGATTTTTTTTTATAACCTTTATGGTTTGTTTTACCAACTTAATCATTATCGCTTTTTGTTATTTGATTTAGAACCACGAATTTAATAAAAATGCTCTTTTATACCCTAAAAATAGGCACTCAAAAAAATCATTGGTTATCAACATTTTTATCCTCTTTATAAGTGTATTTTATAATTGGTTGTTTTTGCTCTTCTTCTGATTTTTCAATTTCAATAAAATTCCCATCTTTGTCGAAGTGTTTTAAAAAGGGATCATTTTCTTCATTATAATGCTCCTCTTCCCATACATATTTTTTAGGTTTAGCTATTTCTTTTTTAAAAACCAGCGCAAATAGCACCCCTGTAATCAGCCCAGATAAATGGCCTTCCCAAGACATGTTTTCTTCCATGGGAAACACATACCAGATCATACCTCCATAAAGAAATACAACTAAAAGAGACAAGGCTATCAATCTGTAATATTTCGCAAAAACACCTTTAAAGAAAATAAAACTTACCAACACATAAATCAATCCACTTATACCAATATGATTCGATGGCCTCCCTATGCTCCACGTTAAAAAACCAGATACCAAAATCCCAAAAACGATCACCTTCCATGCGATCGCTCTGTAAAAATAAAATAGTGCCATGGTCAGCACAAACAGTGGAATGGTATTATGATAGATATGTTGAATGCTCCCATGAATAAACGGACTTAAAACAATACCTCTTAATCCTTTTAATTGATGGGGATAAATACCATACTTTGAAAAATTCAATCCAAAGCGAACCTCTGCCCAAAATACCATCCAAATAATTAGAGTCATTAAAATAGGATAGGCTACTACGCCGGTAGAAAATTTAAATTGATCTTGATTGCTCATGAAATTAAAGATAGCAAATAGTTAACCAACTTTTGAGTTGTGCTAAAATGGCAGAAGTGTGCCGCATGAGCGATTATTTATAGATATTATTCCAATAAATTATACATCAAGAATGCTTTACATTTGCAGTGCAAATCCATTTTGTGAATTATGAACAAAAAGATTGTACCCATTCGTCTTCGTTCGGGATAAACTTTGCGCAATCCCATTTTTCAAGGGCACGCCAAAATAAGATAGGTGTTTTTATAAATCATTAATGTCCGACAAAAGATTTAAGACCGCTACGCTGTTAGAACCAAGAACAAAGACTTGATTGTAACTAATTGATAAACAATAAATTTGCTCATTAAACTTCTTCAAAAATTCAAGATTATCAAAATATTTTTGAATGTCCGTATTCATTCATAATACCATTTTTGTCATTCAGAATGGAGTGAAACGAAATGAAGAATCTATTGAAAACCAATGCGGTTCCTCCTTTGTCGGAATGACAGAATTATTATATTTTCAGACTTATGACAAATTATGGACATTCAAAAAATATTTTGAATAGTTTCAAAAATAAGCTATGTAATTTAAAATTGGTTTTAAACTTTTAATGTCAGTATTTTAAGTTGAAATAAATAATTTTAATCGGACAACATTGTTTCTAAATATAAGGTCATAAATTCTTTTATAAGATTCCTGCCTTCGCAGGAATTTAATTAATTTTACCATATGAACGAACCTTTAGCCGAACGATTAAGACCAAAAACGCTTGATGACTTTGTGAGTCAGGCTCACCTAGTTGGCCAAAATGGCGCACTTACAAAGCACATTAAACAAGGGCTTATTCCCTCCATTGTTTTTTGGGGACCTCCAGGTACGGGTAAAACAACCCTAGCAAATATTATTGCCACACAATCTGGAAGGCCCTTTTACACCCTTAGTGCGATTAATTCCGGTGTAAAAGAGGTGCGCGATGTTATTGATAAAGCCAAGCAAAGTGGCGGGTTATTTACAACAAAAAACCCTATTTTATTTATTGACGAAATTCATCGTTTTAGTAAATCGCAACAAGATTCGTTATTGCAAGCGGTCGAAAAAGGCTGGATAACCTTGATTGGCGCCACTACGGAAAATCCTAGTTTTGAAGTTATTCCTGCCCTTTTATCACGTTGTCAGGTTTATATATTGAATGCATTTGATAAAAATGATTTAGAAACCCTCTTAAGACGTGCTATTGAAAAAGACGAAATAATATCTAAAAAATCCATTAAACTGCAAGAAATTAATGCGCTGATAAGACTTTCGGGAGGTGATGCCAGAAAACTCTTGAATATTTTTGAACTTATTGTTAATGCAGAAGACGGAGAAGACATTATTATTACCGATGAATCTGTATTGCAAAAAGTTCAAAATAATACGGTGAGATATGATAAAACAGGCGAACAGCACTATGATATTATTTCAGCATTAATTAAATCCATACGCGGTAGCGACCCAAATGCTGCTGTATATTGGTTGGCAAGAATGATTGAAGGTGGCGAAGACGTTAAGTTTATAGCTAGACGCTTGCTTATTTTAGCCAGTGAAGATGTTGGTAATGCCAACCCTACGGCTTTGTTTATTGCCAATAATGCATTTCAAGCCGTTTCTACCATTGGGTATCCTGAATCAAGAATTATTTTAAGTCAGTGTGCCACCTATCTAGCCTGTTCCCCAAAAAGCAATGCCGCCTATAATGCCATAAACAATGCCCAAAAATTGGTAAAAGAGACTGGGGATTTATCGGTACCTTTGGAATTAAGAAATGCACCTACCAAATTAATGAAACAATTGGGCTATGGCGATAACTACAAATATGCGCACAACTACGAAAACAATTTTGTGAATCAAGAATTTATGCCCGATGAAATTAAAGGCACCAAACTTTATGACCCAGGAAATAACCCAAGAGAAAAAGCCTATCTCGATTTTTTAAAACAGCGCTGGAAAGATAAATACAATTATTGATTTCTTTTGGGCGTTACCACTCCCAATAGCTATCGGGAGGTCGGGTTTTATACTATGTCTTTTTTGCTTTTAATCCTTCGGTTGTCCTCAGGGTAACTCAAAAAAGGATGCCGCTTCAACCCCTAACGTAACATTAGGGTTAAAAAACAAGCTTTAGAATTTAATATTGAGCACTTCTTGTTTTAGAACATTGTTGTCATAATATTCCAACATCCAATTTTCACCCTTTTTATACAACAATGCGCTTTTACTTTCCAATAGAAATACATTATCTAAACCCGTTTTTTGAAGCCTATAAACCACTTTAGGTGTGCTATCAACCAATTGAAATCCATTTTCAGTTGCCTGTGCATATAAAACATTTGAAACATCTTTATTATTTCCTAAACTGGTCTTGGTTTCTATTATAGTGGTAGTTTCAGTAATATTAATCTTGGCTTCTTCTGTAGGAATACCATCAGCAATCTTTTCCTGTTTTAAAGTTTCTATTTCTTTTTTTAACTCTTTAATCTCTTCCACAGATTCCTTATTGGTTTTTGCAACAATCAAGTCTTCAGCTTTTCCGGTATTTACTTTGGGAACATATTTATAGGCTCTGCCATCAAAAGATTTAAATGCATTACGCAGCGCTTCATTATAACTTTTTTCATAGTCTTTTTCCCTGCTTTCCCCTACTTGGCCAGTGTAAACTACTTGGTCGTTACAATCCTTTAATTCGATATTTAGTTTAGTTTTAAAAAGCCCAGAATCCTTAATAACATCAGATTTTAAGCCTAAACATCTATTTCTAATTAAATCTTCTGGATAGTTGTCTCCTTCCATGACCGTTTCAAAGCCAATTTTATTAAATAAAAACTGAGCCAATTCATTTAATCTATATTGATTTTCTTCCTTTAAAAAGCCATATTTTTTTGGAACAACCACATACTTATAATCATTTAAATTTACCTGTGCTACTGTGTGAGAGATTATAAATAATGCTACTAGAACTGTAAATAACTTAATTTTCATTTTTCTTAAATATATAGTTAAACCCTAATTGTAAAGATACACTTTGTGCATTATATATGTTTTGATATGCCAATAAATTATTGGCAAGCATATAAAAATTTAGATTTCCTAGGTTGGTGGATACCCCAAATCCAATATTGCTTAAGGAATAAGGATCTAGAGTATACGTAACTTTAGCTTGCAAATCTTTGAGGATTTTTCTATAAAAATAGGCGGTTAAGGCCAGTTGTGGTTGTTTTGGTCTGTTTACAGCAAATAATTGCAAACCCATCGAATTTTGATAACCCTGTTCATTAAAATAACAATTGCATTCTTTACTTCTTTTTTTACCAAAAGCATAATTTAAAGACGCATTAAGTTTAACTGGTCGCCATGTTGTATAGTTGGTTTTAGTGGTATCAACAACAAACACGTTTTCAAACTCCTTTTTTATGTCGTTCCAATAATCATTGGCCGTTTGTCCCGTTCCTGCCTCTGGAAACAAAGGATTGATGCCTTTAAACACATAATCTCCTTTAACTTCAAAATTTTCAACGTCTTTACTATGCCTTATAAAACCAATGTCCTGTAAACTGCCATCAATCATCCATTGTTTAGTGAGTTGATAGTAAACCCTACATCAACACCAAGGCCCAAACTTCCTCCAAAAAACAGACGTTTTTTCAACTCTTTAACAGCTTTATCAGAATCCATATTACTATCTGTTAAACTAGATAAGCCAGAGGTTTGCACTCCCAGATTCAAATTAAAAATATGGTCGTAAAAATTATTTGTCCCATTAACAGTTGTAAAATATCCCTTATTGTTTATGGAATTAATATTAACCATAGATGAATATATTTTTCCTCGAAAACCATAAGTAACCTTTTTGGACACTTTTTTATTATATCCCACATGAAAAACCGTAAGAAGTTCGGCACTTACATTAAAATCGCTCGCATTAAAAACCCTGTTGATATTAGATTGATTGCCTTCATAAGCCAAATCGCATAATCTTTAGGAAAATAACCTATAAAATCCATCTCTTGATATAACCCAAAACTTATGTACTTGTTTTTTTCATAGCTAGCCCCTATTTTAAAACCTCCAGAGAACAAGTCAAGTTGTTCATTAAAGCTAAAATAATCATTTGAATTCATACTGTAAAGGGCCTTTTCCAGTTTCCTATTAAAATCCAATCCATCTGCTGCGAACAAATCATAAATAGTACTTCCAGTGGTGCCTCCGTGTATATAAATTTGAGATAAAAGTGGAATTCCAACATACCAATCATTCGTTACTTTCCCTCCAGGGTTTAATAGCAAGGATTGAGGAATGTCTGCAAATCCATATAAAAGTTCCTTATTTTGGGAAACAGTTAAACATGGTAACAATATGAGAAGAAGGTAAGCTTTTCTCATTATAAACGTTCAATGTTTAAATAAAAAGTCCCTTTTGATTTTAGTATTATTATTCCTGGGGTATTTTGATTGATTGGTTCTCCTGGAAGAATGAACACTGTAAAAATAAGCTTGGTGGTATTTTTTAAAGCCACTAGTAAATCGCCTTCAAAAACTTCTAAATACTCGGTTACAACATCATTATTCGAAGGGGACGCCGTTGATGAAAATGAAAACGTATGCTGCAATTGATTGGCATCATCGAGCATATCAACTTGTACTTGAAACGCCCTGTTGATAGAATTCGTTATTTGGAACAAAAATTCAGTTTTTATTAGATGTTCAACGATAAAATCGTCTTTAAAAAAATCAATGTTTATGGAATCTTGAAGGGTAGGGATTTCAGTGCCTCCAACTAAATACCTACTTGCAGGTTCCTTAATATATACTAAACTAGATTCAAAAACGGGTGATAATTGGATATCGTTTACTTGTTTAAAATCCATTTCTTTAGTACACGAAATGCTTACCGAAACTATTATAAAAACTGTGACTAAATATTTTAAAATTTTATTAATCATTAAATTTAAAACGAAAATCAGTATCACATAGTATCAATTACAGGTATTTCTTAATGTGAATTAAATTATCAATTTGTTTAGAATGACCATTTAAATTTTGTTTGGTAATATCAAAAAAAATAGTGTCCATCCCAATGTCATGAGCTCCAAGTATATCGGCCTCATAATTATCACCTATCATAATACTTTGGTTCACAGTGGTTTTGGCGGCTTCAAGTGCGTAATTAAAAATTTTCGGATTTGGTTTTTTTACACCTACCATTTCAGAATTTGTTATCGTTTTAAAATAATGGCGAATATTTGATTTTTCCAATTTTTTTCGTTGTACTTCCTGAAATCCATTGGTAATGATGTGCAGAGTGTATTTTAAACTTAAATAATCCAATATCTCGATAGTATTCTCGAACAAATAATTAAACCTGGTGAGATGAACTATATAATCTTCAGATAATCTATAGATGAGTGCTTTATCCAAAACCGTATTGATTGCTAAAAACGCGTCATTTAACCTACCAAAACGCAACGATGCCTTATCAATTTTTTCTTCTCGATAAAGTTTCCAATAGTGCAAATTAATCGGCTCATAATGTCTCAGGAATTCTCTTGTATCCACATTAATAGCATTCATTTTAAAAATTTCCTGAAAGGTCAAAGCTGAATTTTTATCAAAATCCCAAAGGGTGTGGTCCAAATCAAAAAAAACATCTGTAATTTTTCTATTCTTCATCGGCAGAATCTAAAATAACATTAAACAACTCTTTAAAACCTTTCCAGCGCTCATCATCACTAAACGTATAATTATGAAATACAGGAACAAACTCACCATTCACCTTTTTTATTTCATCGATAATCTCATTGAGCACTTTCTTTTTATCCAATAGGGAATGTGTTTTTAACAAGGAATAATCCATTAGATGATAGGGCCATATTTTTAAAGGCGTTTGCACTTCAAAATCTAAATCATAAAATAGAAAAGGAGTGCAACTACCCGCTCTAAAACCAATGTGATTGACATATCCCATAGTGTAATCTTCCTGCACTTCAAGTTCGATAAGACTTCTGTAAGATTCTGGTAAATTAAGTTTTGAAAACGATTGTCTAGATGCTGTTAATGAGGTGTTTAAAATGGCTTCTATTCTTAATTTTTCCTTTTTTAAAA
This sequence comes from uncultured Yeosuana sp., assembly GCA_963974955.1. Taxonomy (GTDB): domain Bacteria; phylum Bacteroidota; class Bacteroidia; order Flavobacteriales; family Flavobacteriaceae; genus Yeosuana. The sequence goes on from CAXBHA010000038.1 coordinate 9,652, forward strand.
TAACAGGGTCGTGTATCGCAAAGTAAGATGCTTTTAAACCTACCTTACAATAGTCTGCTACCTGTTTTATAAGGGAAACAAATTTCTTTTTATTGGGATTAATGCCTTTATCATAGGTAGAATAGTCTCCAATTAAAAAAAAGAACAAAAATTTATATTTGGTTTGTTTTTGCCTGTTGATAATATATTTAAACGTATCAAAAGGGTCATGTTTAAAACCAAAAATAACCATATAGCGCTCATACAAGTTCCTAAGATTTAAACTGCTTAAATCTTTTATGGTTCCTCCAAAACTCCGCAAAAGTCCTTTCAGTCTAAAATTATAGGCACTTGGCACATCAATAATTGGTTGTATGCTATAAGTTTTTTGGGGAAATTTAAATTCCGGATACTGCTTTTGTAGCTTGTCTTTAAACTTATAGGTCCAAATATCAACTACTGGTTGATGCAGAAAGCCATGTTTATAGGCAATGCTTTCGGTTGCTGAAAATCTTCCATACTCATCATTAACATGTGGTAAATACTCCTCGTATCTTGATAATAAATAAAAAGATGCCGCAAAAATATCAAAAGGAAGGTGGCTTTTGTCACCGTTAAAAAAAAAGCATTTTGTATTTTCCCAGTCATGAACATTAATTTCCACATCAGACAAACCCTGCTCAAATAATAAGTCGTGGCTTTTTATAAAAAATTCATTTCCCAACTGTTGTTTGGTATATGACATTTTTAAACTATTGTGGGCAATAAACTCCTCGATGGTTGTAGTAAAGGAAACTTCAATTCCCAAAACTCTCGTACAAATATGTTTAAAAACATACTTTAATCTGGGCGATATTTTATGCGTGTATACTAAAAGCATTTATAAAATGTAAATTCCAATAATAACATTCTAAATTCCAAAAATACTCAACTTAATCATCAATTAAACATTTGGAATTTGTTTTTTGTTTTTTGAGATTTAACTTAGAACTCATCTTGACTTTTTCTATTTCCTAAAAAATGGTTGAAATTCGCCCATATT
>CAXBHA010000039.1:0-10609 GCA_963974955.1 uncultured Yeosuana sp.
CATCGCTACGGAGTTCAAAAAAGACAAAAAGTGAGTGAAAAATAACATTTTGTAGACAATTGAAAAAAGTTTAAACCAGTTCTATAATAAAAACCAGTTCATGAGAAAATTTAATCTCGATGTTTCTTTTGGTTTTTGTACTTTTCAAGTCTATATGAAAACTACTTTTTTAATAGCTCTATTAATATCCTTTTCAATATTTTCTCAAGAACCTATTGAAACAACATTTATTGATGAAACAGAATTAAAAGCCGAAACCCTTATAAACGTTGATAATTTTAACACCTTATATTACATTAAAAATAATGTGTTTTATAAAAAAGATGCGGCTAAAACCATTTCATATAATAACTTACAATTAGGAAACATTTCATCGGTCGATGTATTTAATCCCTTAAAAATAACTCTTTTTTACAAAGATTTTAATACGGCCATTATTCTTGATAATAGACTTGCCGAAATATTTAAAATAGATTTTAACACTATAACACCATACAGAAATATAACTTATATTTCAACAGGAAATGACAATACGCTATGGCTTTATAACCAAGACTCTCAGCAGTTAGAAATTTATGATTATAAAAATAATATTACACGAGCTCAATCTTTACCCATAAATAGTATTGTTTTAGACATAAAAAGTAATTACAATAATTGCTGGCTATTAACTACTGATAATTTATTGATCTACAATTATTTTGGGGTTTTAATTTCCAAAATTAAAAACGATGACTTTACAAGTATGGATGAGAGTGATGAGAATATTATTTTAAAAAAAGGAAATTTACTGTTTTATTCAAAAAAAGACACCTCCAAAATAATACCAATAAAAATTCCAGATTTGTTAATAAATCAGTTTTTACTAACCAACGAAACCTTGTATATTTACACCAATGAAACCCTTCAAAAATTCCAACTAAAAACCAACTGATACTATGCATATAGCAATTGCAGGAAACATAGGCGCAGGAAAAACCACGCTTACAAAATTACTCGCAAAACACTATAAATGGGAGGCACAACTTGAAGATGTTGTAGACAATCCTTATTTAGATGATTTTTACAATCAGATGGAGCGTTGGAGTTTTAATCTACAGGTCTATTTTTTAAATAGTAGATTTCGACAAGTATTACAAATCAGAAAAAGCGGAAAAGATATTATTCAAGATCGAACCATTTATGAAGATGCCCATATTTTTGCACCCAATCTCCATGCAATGGGTTTAATGACCAATCGTGATTTCGAGAATTATAAATCACTTTTTGATTTAATGGTATCGCTTGTTAAAGGCCCTGATGTTCTTATTTATTTGCGAAGTTCTATCCCGAATTTAGTATCACAAATACATAAAAGAGGGCGTGAATACGAAAACTCAATAAGTATTGATTATTTAAGCAGGCTTAATGAACGTTATGAGGCTTGGATTCAAGGCTACGACAAGGGAAAACTTCTTATTATAGATGTTGATCATTTAGATTTTGTTGAAAATCCAGAAGATTTAGGATCGATTATCAACACGATTGATGCGGAAATTAATGGCTTATTTTAATCGTATAATTAATATTAAAAATAAGGCTGTCTTAAAAGTATTTTGATTGTCATTTTGAGCGTAGTCGAAAAATCTTATTTACCTAATTATCAATAATTTGATTTTCAATAGATTCTTCATTTTTATTCAGAATGACACTTTTCAGACAGCCTCATTAATAGAATTTCTAATAATTATTAATCTCACTTTCGGTATCTTCAATAATTTTTTCAACCATTACTTTAGCATTAATACCTTTTTCTTTTAATGCATCAATACTAGTTTTAACTTCTTCCTCCGTGCCCTGAAAGACCTGTTCCGTGGTAACTTCCTTTCCGTTTTCACTTGTAACAGTTGTAACCGTAGCTCTAAAGGCACCATCATCATTGCCTTCCATAACAACCTTAACTTCTTTTGAATTTTGAACTATTTTCTCAGTAGAAGGCATACCATTATCAGCATAAGCGGCGGCGGCATCAGCATCCAAAGCAATACTTGGTGCAATTACCAATGCCACAACAGACATTAATTTTAATAATATATTTAATGAAGGTCCTGAAGTATCTTTAAAAGGATCTCCAACCGTATCACCTACAACGGCCGCTTTATGCGCAGCAGTACCTTTACGGCCATCAGCTTCAATCATTTTCTTTGCGTTATCCCAAGCTCCACCAGCGTTAGATTGAAAGATTGCCATAAGAACACCACAAGTGGTTACACCAGCTAATAATCCTCCTAACATTTGTGGACCACCAATAAACCCAATAGCAACTGGAACAGCAAGTGCCATAAGCCCCGGCAACACCATTTCCTTTAAAGAGGCATTCGTAGATATTTCAACACATTTTTCATATTCTGCATAGCCATCAGCAGCATCAAATATTTTTCTATCCGTTTCAGTAGCTTTCGACATATCTGAATCATATTTTCTCATCACTTCGAGCGCTGCATGCAATTGAGGGATGTCTTTAAATTGGCGACGAACTTCTTCAATCATGGCCATGGCTGCACGCCCAACAGCATTCATTGATAACGCAGAAAACACAAAAGGCAACATTCCGCCTATTAATAATCCTGCCATAATATCTGGTTTAGAAACATCAATAGAGGTAACATGAGCCGTTTTCATAAAAGCAGCAAACAATGCCAAAGCCGTTAATGCTGCCGAGGCTATCGCGAATCCTTTTCCTATTGCAGCTGTAGTATTACCAACAGCATCTAATTTATCAGTACGTTCACGCACTTCTTTAGGCAGTTCAGCCATTTCTGCAATTCCACCTGCATTATCAGAAATAGGTCCATAGGCATCAACAGCTAACTGAATTCCTGTATTTGCCAACATTCCAACAGCTGCAATGGCAATACCATATAATCCAGCAAAATAATGAGAAACCATAATCGCAGCTGCAATTAATAAAATAGGAATAGCAGTAGACATCATTCCTACACCAAGACCAGCGATGATATTAGTGGCAGAACCTGTTTCGGATTGTTTCACAATAGATAAAACTGGTTTACCACCTGTTCCTGTATAATATTCGGTTACTTTTCCAACACAAAATCCAGCGAATAATCCTGCAAGTGTTGCAAAGAATACGCCATTGGCACCAAATGGCAAACCTTCAACAGTCTCAGGAATCATGTTAGTAATAATAAAATAAGAGGCAATAATCATAAGAACCCCTGAACCAAGTTCACCTAAATTTAAAGCTTTATGTGGTGATCCACCATCTTTAACCCTTACAAATAAAGTTCCAATTATTGACATAACAATACCTACTGCAGCCAATACCAATGGCAAATAAACCGCTCCAAGTCCTCCAAATTCAGGAGTAACGATAAAAGCACCCAGTACCATCGTTCCAATAATAGACCCTACATACGATTCAAATAAATCGGCTCCCATTCCGGCTACATCACCTACGTTATCTCCAACGTTATCTGCAATGGTTGCAGGGTTCAAAGGATGATCTTCTGGAATTCCAGCTTCAACTTTTCCAACTAAATCGGCTCCAACATCAGCGGCTTTGGTGTAAATACCTCCACCTACACGAGCAAATAAAGCAATAGAAGATGCCCCTAGTGAGAATCCTGAAAGCACATTTAAGACCATTACTAAATTAGCTTCACCAGGCCAAATATCCTGATAGATTGCAAACAGACCGCTTAATCCCAAAACTCCAAGACCAACAACACCTAATCCCATAACCGCACCACCGGCAAAAGCAACTTCAAGTGCTTTTCCTAGAGATGTTCTTGCGGCTTGCGTTGTTCTTACATTTGCCTTTGTTGCTACCCGCATGCCAATAAAACCAGCTAACGCAGAACAGATGGCTCCTACCACAAAAGACAGCGCAATCATTCCATGAGAAATATGTACATCGGTCTCTCCACCGTACTCAGAATTTCCTTTGAAAAATAATAATATTGCTACTGCAATAACAAAAATTGCCAAAATTTTATATTCGGCTTTCAAAAAAGACATAGCACCGTCAGTAATATGCTTTGCTATTTTAGTCATTTTTGGTGTGCCTGCATCTTGTTTAGCTACCCATCGATTTTTTACAAAAACGAATAGAAGCGCTAAAACTCCGAAAGCAGGTAAAAATTTTACTAATAATTCCATATTAATAGTTTAGTTGTTAGTTAATTTATTTTTGAAACGGCTAAAAATAGTAAAATATAATTGATAAAAAAAAACCACCCTCGATTAAGATGGTTTATTTTTTTAATTTTATAAATCTAATAATTTAGATGGTAAAGGTTCTTTTTTTCTTGTGTTCACTATCTTCATAACGTTTTACACAATCATGATATATCTTTATAGCTTCTTCTGCACTTCCCCAACCACCAACATCAACTTTCTTTTCTTCCAAGTCTTTATAAACTTGAAAAAAGTGTTCAATTTCTTTTAACCTGTGTGGGTTTAAATCACTTATATCATTATTCTGACTCCAAATAGGATCCGACACTGGTACACAAATAATTTTTTCATCGGGCCCCTTTTCATCGGTCATGTGGAATACGCCAATTGGTTTTACTTCCATAACCACCATAGGGTAGGTTGGCTCTGTACCTAACACTAATACATCTAATGGATCTTTGTCAAGTGCTAAAGTTTCAGGGATAAATCCATAATCACCAGGATACATCATGGATGAAAATAACATGCGGTCAAAACGAATTTTATGTAATGTAAAGTCATATTCATATTTGTTACGACTTCCTTTTGGGATTTCTATTAACACATCAAAGGTTAATGGTGCTTTCTTACTCATACATTAAATATATTTAATTTTAATATGTTGTTGCATTTTTGGTTTCTTTTTTAAAGGGCATAAAGATACTTATCCTATAAAGACTTAGCAACAAAAAGGCAACTGTTTTAAATGATTCTTGAATGTCCATATTCATTCATAATACCATTTTTGTCATTCAGAATGGAGTGAAACGAAATGAAGAATCTATTGAAAATCAATGCGGTTCCTCCTTTGTCGGAATGACAAAATCATTATGTTTTTCAGACTTATGACAAATTACGGACATTCAAAAAATGATTTAATAAAATTGGCCAATTAGAATAATCAATCCTTTTTAAAACTTTTCCAGAATCATAATTATTCAAGAAAAACTGGTAAATTCGCACTGTACTTTAGTTCAAAATTAAAACTTAATACTAACATTTTTTTTATTTTAAAATGAGCCCGGAATTTACCCCAAAATTGTTTTCGATTTTAAAACAGAGAATTTCCAAAGAGACATTAACAAAAGACATATTATCGGGGCTTATTGTTGGAATTGTAGCATTGCCCTTAGCCATTGCCTTTGCAATAGCTTCGGGCGTTTCACCAGAAAAGGGTATTATCACAGCTATTATTGCAGGCATCATTATTTCTGCTATTGGTGGAAGCCGAGTGCAAATAGGTGGGCCAACGGGTGCTTTTATTGTCGTTGTTTATGGAATTGTTCAACAGTATGGTATTAATGGATTGACCATAGCCACCTTTATGGCAGGTTTTATAATTATTGGCATGGGATTAGCACGTCTTGGTAATTTATTGAAGTTTATTCCTTATTCTCTAATTGTTGGGTTTACCAGCGGTATTGCTCTAATTATATTTTCATCACAAGTTAATGATTTTTTTGGGTTGCATATTTCTAAAGTTCCTGCCGATTTTATTGATAAATGGATTGTATATTTTAAAAATTTTAATCACATTAATTGGATTGCCATAACAATCGCCACTGGGACAGTTGTTATTATGTTGAATTTTCAAAAGCTTATAAAAAAAATTCCAGGGTCTATTGTGGCCATTGTATTATCTACTGTTATTGTGCGAATGTTTAATCTTCCTGTTGACACCATTGAGAGTAATTTTGGAAACATTCCCAATCATTTTAATATGCCGTCATTTCCACATGTGGATTTTGATACTGTTCAAGCGCTTATCCAACCAGCCTTTGCCATCGCTTTACTAGGTAGCATCGAATCATTACTATCAGCAGTAGTATCAGATTCTATGATTGGAGGCAAACATCGTTCCAATATGGAATTAATTGCTCAGGGAGTAGCCAATATTGCATCCGCTCTATTTGGTGGTATTCCAGCAACAGGCGCCATAGCCAGAACAGCAACCAATGTTAAAAATGGTGGAAGGACACCTATAGCCGGGATTATTCATGCCTTAACTTTATTGGCTATTATGTTACTAGTTGGTCCTTATGCTAAATTAATTCCACTTTCTTGTTTGGCAGGTATTTTAATTGTGGTTGCTTACCATATGAGTGAATGGCGACAATTTAAATCCATATTAAAAGGCAATAGAATGGATATTATTATATTGCTAACTACGTTTTTCCTAACCGTTATTTTTGATTTAGTGATTGCTATAGAAATAGGTATTGTACTGTCCAGTTTTATGTTTATGAAACGGATGAGCGAATCTGTTCAAATTGACAATATATCTTATGAAAACACAAATGGCGAACATCTTTTTGATGAAGAACTTCTTGATTTACCTAAAGACGTATTGCTCTATGAAATAAACGGCCCTTTGTTTTTTGGTGCTGCCAGACAATTTCAAGAAACCATAACCAATACGCATTTAGAGCCCAAGGTGATTATTGTTAGAATGCGTTATGTTCCCATCATTGATGCAACAGGATACCAAAGTTTAAAGGAAATCATTAAATCTTATAAACTAAAGGGCATTACGGTTATTCTTTCTGGGATAAGAGGCTCTTTAAATAAAGATTTCGAAAAAAACGGCATGTTTTTAATTATCGACAAGGAGTCTGTAGTGAAGGATATAAATGACGCTATTAGCAAAGCCAAGGAACACTTGTAATTAAAAATAAAACCCAAAACTACCTGTCACACCAAACTTTCGGGCATTTGGATTTTCCAGGTAATTTCCTCTAAAGTTAAAATCTATACGGAATACTTTAAAAATATTGCCCACGCCAAAGCTGTATTCGTAATACATTTTATTGGTTGGGGCCACATAAACCAACCCAGAGGCATTTAAATCTTTATTGCCCTGGGAAATATCTCCCCAAACTCCTCTAATTCCAATAATCTCTCTTAAATTATATTTTCTCAAAAAAGGAATCCTTGAAAACAGGCGCCCGTTAAAATTATGTTCTAAATGCAGTGTGGTATAACTATCAGTTACAAACTCATAATAATCTAGTTGTGAAAAGGTGTTATAAATAGAAAAATACGATTGATTCCCTGGAACCACACTTAACAAACCTAAAGGCACCTCACCAAACGTTTTTCCAGTCTCAACCGTAGTTGTTAACCGTCCGTAACCACCTAATTGCCATGGCTGAATATATGAAAATTGCAATTTAGTATAATTAAAATCACTACTTAATAAACTTTTATCACCACGAGAAACCTGTGCAAAAAGACTGGCAAAATGATCGTCGGCATTAAGGCGCTCAACTCCAAATCCTGTCATTTTTCGTTGCGGAAAATAGGATACAGAAAAGGCGTTTTCATATTGATGAATCTGTGATTCTGTAGTAGTTCTTGAAGCAGTTGTATAATAATCTAAGCTAAACGTAGGCGAAGCCGACTCCAACGTTCGATAGCTTCCACCTATCTTAAATACAACGTTTTTAATAGGTTCAATTTCAAGTGCCAATGAGGTTAAGTTTATTTTAGTAAGCTTATCATTAATGGATGTTGTAAGTGCAGAAGATGAGGCAAGGCTACGCCCTAACACATCTGTTGAACTTGTTAAACTGGCTCCTATTTGTTCAATATCACGCCTATTACCACCAGAAATTATAATTCTATTTTTTTTATCTAGCAGCCATTTTCCCGAAATGCCAAATTTGAATTTATTATCGTCAAATCCATACGCTAAAAATCCTTCTAATCGCCACAGGTCATTATGTCCAAAATATGTTCTCAAACCTGTTCGAAGTCTAACGCCCTCAACATCATTAAAACCAAAGGTCGAAAAAATAGGGCCATAATCGAGAGGAAGTTTATTAAACTCGATATATCCAGAGGCCAGAATACTTCCTAAATTATATAATCGTTTAAACTTTTTTACCGTTTTTAAGGTGTCCAGCATTTTATAAACACCTTGTTCGTCTTTATTTAAATGTTCTAAGCGTTTAGTATCCCAAAACGAATCATCTCTATTATAGATATCTTGATTATAATTGTATACTTCTTTACTGTAAAATTTATCTTCTTTGGGTTTATCGAACACATAATTGTCATATAAGGTGGTTCGCTTGCCATAAACCCCTCGCGATGTTTCCTTTTTGTTCAGTGCAAAATCAGACATAAAGTAGTCGCGTTTAATTAAAAACAACGAATCGTTTAAAACTTCAAATTCTTGCTCTATATAAATATCTTTAACCCAGTTTATATTCGCACTTTTTGAGGCCTGTAAATTAATTTCTTTAATGGCATACGTGCTATCATTAACCCAAAAATCGCCTTTAAATGTGAGTTCGTTTTTACGCCTTGGGTAATATATGATATTATAACACCATTTGTTGTCTATAAAAGCGCTGTCTCTAAGTACATAGTTATATGTATTAATACCTGTTCTGGATAGCGGACTCACAAAACTTTTATCAAAAAACTTTAAATAATTTTCATAGACGTCATAATCAGAATACAAATCGTCAACAAAATCAATAATTACCTGATTATTTTGAAAACCGGAATTTTTATTTCCATTAAGGTCTTCCTTTTCCTTTTTCATGATATTATCACCAAATACGGTGCTTGATGCTTCATTAATAAAAATAGGCAAATAGGTTTTTCCCGTAACTCGTGAAGTATCCACTTGATTAAATACAAATTCCATCCCTCTAAACAGTTTGCTTTTAATTAGGGCGCTGTCTATAGTATTGATATCAAACTCTACCTTTTCGTATTTATCATATTGGTACTGTTTAAATTGCTTAACTCCATTTTTGCGTTTATGCTCCCATATTTTTCTTAATAAATCAATGGCAGGATTATTTTTTTTAGATTGTTTTCCTGTAACGATATAAACTTCATTTAGCTGAGAGGCTTCTTCTTCTAAAGTAAAATTTAAATTGTAATTCACCTTTTTATCAAGGGTAACGTATAAAGTTTTGTATCCTAAAAATGAAATTTCTAGAGTGCTCCATATTTCATCAGACTCTAAATAAAACTTACCATTTTCGTCAGTGGTCGTTCCTTCTGTAGAATTTTTAAATAGTACGTTGGCAAAAGAAACCGGTTTATTATCTTCATCAAACACGTAACCACTTACTTTTGTTTGACAAAACATTGAAACTGTTCCAAAGAAAAAAAATGTGATTAGAAATCTTTTATTCATAATGCAAAAAAAACTTCATCAACAACCATGCTAATGAAGTTTCAATAACGTTAATTATAATAATTTATTTGTATAAAACTTTTTTTACGGCATTAATAACATCTCCACTATTTGGTAACCATTCGGCTAACAAAACAGGTGAATATGGTGCAGGTGTATCTGCCGTGTTAATTTTTATAATTGGTGCATCTAAATAATCGAATGCTTTTGATTGTACGATGTATGTAATTTCAGAAGCTATGTTTCCAAACGGCCAAGCTTCTTCTAAAATAACCAATCTGTTTGTTTTTTTAACAGAGGTTAAAATAGACTCTTGATCTAATGGCCGTACTGTACGTAAGTCGATTATTTCGCACGAAATACCATCTTTAGCCAATTCATCAGCAGCTTTATAAGCTTCTTTTATTATTTTACCAAAAGACACAATAGTCACATCGGTTCCAACACGTTTTATATCAGCAACGCCAATTGGAATAGTATATTCTCCTTCTGGCACGTCGCCTTTATCACCGTACATTTGCTCACTCTCCATAAAGATTACAGGATCGTCATCTCGAATGGCCGATTTTAGCAAACCCTTTGCATCATAAACATTTGAAGGCACCACCACCTTTAACCCAGGCGTATTGGCAAACCAACTCTCAAAAGCTTGTGAATGTGTCGCTCCCAACTGTCCAGCCGATGCTGTAGGCCCTCTAAAAACAATGGGGCATTTAAATTGCCCCCCAGACATTTGTCTAATTTTAGCGGCATTATTTATAATTTGATCAATTCCAACAAGTGAAAAGTTAAAGGTCATATACTCAACTATGGGTCTATTCCCTGTCATGGTTGAACCAACCGCAATCCCAGCAAAACCAAGTTCTGCAATGGGCGTATCGATAACACGTTTTGGCCCAAATTCGTCTAACATTCCTTTTGAAGCTTTATAGGCACCATTGTATTCGGCCACTTCTTCCCCCATTAAATAAATGCTTTCATCGCGACGCATTTCTTCACTCATGGCTTCACATATGGCTTCTCTAAATTGAATCGTTCTCATTAACTATGTTTTAAGTAAGAGCACAAAAATAACAATAAATGAAATACCATGCCCAAAAGAATTATCTAAAATTTATTATGCTGAAAATAAGCTAAATAAAATTTGGTTTTGTCATTTTTTTTTTTTTTTGTTTAGCAAGCATTAACTTTAAAACCAAAGTATTATGAAAAAATCAATTTTAAATGTTATTGCCG
>CAXBHA010000040.1:0-10514 GCA_963974955.1 uncultured Yeosuana sp.
ACCATTTTTGTCATTCAGAATGGAGTGAAACGAAATGAAGGATCTATTGAAAATCAATGCGGTTCCTCCTTTGTCGGAATGACAGAATTATTATATTTTCAGACTTATGACAAATTACGGACATTCAAATAAAAATTTATGCGACTTAGTAAAATATAGGTATATAAAGGTTTTCCTTAAAGTAATTTTAAAAAATCATCTAAAGTAGGGTTTGTGTTTTTTCTATCCCATATCACCGATAAAGTTGTTCGCTGCGGAATATCCACTAATTCAATAAACTTAACATTTTCATAATATTGCAGTTGTAATGATTTAGGTATAATAGAAAGGCCAAAATTATTTTCAATTAGCTTGAAAATAGAATTAGCATGTATAGTATTATGGGATACTCTTGGAGTAAAACTATTATCGTCAAAAATTTGCATTACTTTTTCATAATATGACGGACTAAATTTAGGGTCAAACAATATGAAAGATTCATCTTTAAATTGAGATATACTCTTAAAATTAGAGCTATCGATTGGATGATCTTTAGGTAAAACCAAACAGAAAGTTTCTTTTAAAACAGATTGAATATTCAAACCTATTGGTACCCTTTCCAATCTAGTAAAGCCTATATCAATATTTTGTAAAAGTAAATTTTCTAATTGTTTCTGGTTATCCATTTCTTTCAGATGGAAAATAATATTTGGGGCTCTCTCTTTAAACTTCAACAATAATTCTGGGATGATTTTTTGCATTGCAGACCCCACATAACCTATAGTCAAACTTCCTTCCTTACCATTTTGGAGCAATTTGGCATGGTTAATTATTTGATTTAAACTATTTAAATTTTTTGTTATTTCAAATTTAAGATATTCTCCTACATGTGTCAATTTCACTTTTCTGTTATGTCGTTCAAATAATTGGATTCCTAGATCATCTTCCATTTGTTTTATTTGTCTACTCAGCCCAGGCTGAGAAATGTATAATCGCTCTGCGGCTTTTCTGAAATGTAAATCTTCAGCCACAGCTAAAAAATATTTAAGATGTCTAAATTCTATTTGATTACTCATAAGTATCAATAACTAACTAAGTTGGTCTTATTTGGTATTAAAAATAATGATAATTTTGAATTGCACAAAGTTTGGAGAGTGATTATTATGCCGTTCGTGTTCAACACATTGGATTTTATCATATAATTTAATATAAATACAACCCTAATATTAAAAATTAATCAATAACCAAAGACAAATATGAGCAAGGATCAAAGCCAGAAAACCAAAAAAAATAGTGTTGTTTATACAACAAAAATAACTAATTATAAAATATAATCTTATGAAGAAAATCATCAATATAAATTCCTTTTTTCTAGAAAAAAGGAATTTAAGGGGTTATTTGTTAATAACTGTTCTTTTAATAACTAACGCCAACTTTAATTCGGTTTATGCTAACTCTGCATATTCAGACATAATAATTAACTTTCAAGAAAATGTAGTTTCTGGAGTTGTTACGGACGAATCGGATGTGCCTTTATTTGGGGTGAATATTATTGTAAAAGGAACAGCTAAAGGAACGCAATCTGATTTTGATGGCAAGTACACTATCGAAATTAGCGAAGGTGAAGTTTTAGTTTTTTCTTATGTTGGATTTAAATCAATTGAATACACTATTGGAGAATCAAACATTGTTAACGTAGCCATGAAAGTTGATAATCAATTAGATGAAGTGATGGTTGTTGCATATGGGGTTTCTAATAAAAGAAGTTTTACCGGTGCAGCAGAGACTGTACATTCCGAAGTAGTTACACGTGGAGCAACAGCCAGTTTTGAAACTGCACTTCAGGGAAAGGTCTCCGGGATTAATATTTCTACTTCAGGACAGCCTGGAGGAAAATCTAACGTTCAGATAAGGGGTATTGGTTCTATTAGCGGTAATACTCAGCCTTTGTATGTTTTGGATGGAGTTGTTATTAATACCAATTCAAATTTGAGAGCTGGGGATGATATGGTAGGCACTACCGGATATAACCCATTATCGACAATTAATTCAGAAGATATAAAAAGCATAACTGTTTTAAAAGATGCAGCGGCTTCATCTCTTTATGGATCCAGAGCTGCAAATGGAGTTATTATTATAACTACCAAAGATGGGGGAAAAGGAGAAACTAAAATTACATTAGGCGTTGAAACAGGATGGAGCCAGAACCTTACTGAAGAAAAGCTAATCAACAATGCACAGTTCAAAGACCTTTGGATTGAAGGACAAATAAACCAATACATCCAAAATAATGAAAATGCCGAATTCACTAGAGTGTATGGGGATAATGGTCTTTATAGTAATTATGAAAATCAGGCCAAAAATGATTATGAAGGAATATATGGAGCCACAAATGCCAATTCAGATTGGCTTGATGCTATTTATCAAAATGGTTTAATTAGAAAATATAATTTATCTGCAAGAGGAGGGGGAGAAAATACTTCTTTTTATATTTCAGGTAATTATCTTGATCAAACAGGTACGATTATAGAAACAGGGCTGAAACGTTACTCTGGTAGAATAAATCTTGAAAACCAAGCTAAGGACTGGCTTAAATTGGGAGTAAATCTTTCTGTGGCAAAGTCTGAAAGAGATGCAGCCAACTTTGATGGCTCCTATGCAGGTGGATTAAACCCACTATATATGGCCCGTGTACTACCACCGGCGGCTCCAATTTATGATCCAGAGGGTTATGGAGGTTTTGCAAATTTGCCGAATGGAATTGAGAAAAATGCTAACCCAATTGGGGTGCTGAAAGTGGGAGAATATAAAAATACTGAATTTAGGGTAAGAGGAGATGCCTATGCGGAATTTCAAATCATAGACCCGCTTAGCTTCAAGACCACCTTTGGTGTAGATCAACAGTCAATAGATGAAACCTTATATGACAATAAAGTATTTGGTGCAGGTGGAGGAATTTGGAATGGTGTTTTAAACCGCGTAAAGAGTGAAGTATTTCAGTACACCACAACAAATATTTTAAACTATAATGAGCATTTCGGGAAGCATGGGGTTGAAGTTTTATTAGGACATGAATCACAGGTTTCAAAAATGAATTCTATCAATGTCTATGGTTATGATATTTTAGATAGTGAATTACTGTCTGCAAGCAGTATTGGCTCCCTTTGGAGCCATACAGGATATTCAGAAAATTATTCATTACTATCTTATTTTTCTCAGGTCTCTTATAATTTTGATCAAAAATATTATTTATCATCAAGCTTTAGGCGTGATGGTTCTTCCAGATTTGGAAAGGATTCTCGTTGGGGAACCTTTTGGTCTCTATCGGGAGCCTGGGTAGCCACCGAAGAAGATTTCCTGGATATAGATGGATTGGATTATCTGAAATTTAGAGGGAGTTACGGAACAAATGGGAATTTACCCCCTCAATATTATGCCGCCCTGGCATTTTTTGAAACCGATGGAAAAAGTTACGGTGGAGAATCCGGCCTGTCTTATGGGCAACTCCAAAATCCTGATCTTTCCTGGGAATTAAGTAAAAATTTCAATATAGGAATGGACGTTAATTTATTTGGCGCACTTGATCTGACAATTAATTACTTCCATAAAAAAACTGAAGATTTATTACTAAATGTTCCTGTTTCTTCTACTACAGGATTTATGACACAATTGCAGAACTTCGGTGAAATGATCAATAAAGGATGGGAGTTTGAAATTGGATATAATCCTATATCATCAGAGGACTTCTCTTGGAAAACCAGTGCTAATCTAACCATTCTTGACAACAAGATTACCAAGTTAAAGAATGATATAGTTCCTACATACAGTTCAAGATATGGTCAGGATCCTTTAATTATTAAGCAAGGTGAGAGTATTTATTCCTTTTATTTAAGGGATTATGCTGGTGTGGATCCTTCAAATGGATATGCGCAATATCATGTTTTAGAGAATGGGAAAAGGACTGGAGAGTTAACAACAGATGCTCAGAAAGCCGGATTCGGAATTTTTGGCGATGCGTTGCAGGATTTTCAGGGAGGCCTCTTCAACCAGTTGCTCTATAAAGATTTTACACTTGATTTCCTGTTTACTTTCGGCTTAGGAGGAAAGGTATATGATCGAACCGCATTTAAGCGTGATGATGATGGATTTGCTCCACAATTTACCAATACAGTTGCTCAATTGAATCCTTGGAATCCAAATAATACGGATGCTACAGTACCAATTAGGATAAATGGTAACCCAACATTCTCAAATGATGTTTCAACAAGATATTTATATGATTCAGATTATCTAAAGTTGAAAAACATCAAATTGAGCTATAATCTCCCAGCCTTATGGAATACTATTAAAGGAGGGAATATATATGTACAGGGTGACAATTTATTTCTGCTGACAAAACTGGATGGGTATGATCCCGAAGCTGTGATTGATGGAGTGAATTTCTTTCAGGTACCAACAGCCAAAACTGTTCTGCTAGGACTTCAATTACAATTTTAGAACTCATTTATAACTTAAAAAGCATTAAAATGAAAATATTTAAAAATAGCATTCTTATCTTAGGATTAATAGTGCTTCAGAGCTGCAGCAAAGATATGCTCAACCAAGTACCAGACCATGTTATCTCAGATAACTTGGTGCTTAATTCAGTAGAGAAACTGGATAAACTATTGACGGGGACATACAATGAAGTATCCCGAAATACTTACCTGGGTAGGGTTTTATACAAAAGGGCGGCCGTGAAAGGAACCGACTTTAGATTTGTTGAAACTACCTATAACCCCAGGGATTATGAACTCATATTCTATAAGTATGAGGAAAGCAGTAATAGCAGTGGAAGCGGCGAAGACCTTTGGATTCAATCCTTTAAGGCGATAAATAACTTGAACCTCATAATTAACAACATAGAAAATGCTGAAGGTAATGCTGCAAAAAAGCAAGAGATACTGGGAGAAGCTTTAGGTCTCAGAGGTATGGTCTATTTTGACCTGGCCAGGACATTTGCTTATCCGTGGATAAGGGCAGGTGCCTCCTCACAGGGACTACCTTTAAAGCTTTCTTCTGACGAGATTGTTATAGCGAGAAGTAGTCTTGGAGCAACATATGATCAAATTATACTTGATATGCAAAGCGCTCTTGATTTGTTAGAGGAAAACAGTTGGGATCAAGGAAGCACCAAGTATCTGACTAAAACCGGAGTTAAGGCTTTGTTGGCCCGTGTTTACCTATATAAACAAGATTGGGAGAACGCTCTTAAGTATTCAAAAGAAGTGATCGCCACCAGAGGTGAAGATAAACTTATGGGAGTTAATTCTTACGTTTTTGAAGATTATAATTCTGAATCTCTTTTTGAATTGAGCATTACAAGTGAGAACTCTCTTGGCAGCAATGGGCTGGGGGCTCAATTTGATTTTAAAAATGGAGGTCAGGGAGATATAATAGCTACCCAAACTTTTGTAGACTTATTGAGTGTATATGAAGGAGACCCAAGAGCTGCATTGCTTGAGGAGGATAAAGAAGGCACTCAGCAAGCTTTCGTTAAATACATAAACCGTAGTGATGGAGGTGGATTAAGTGCTCATAACATTCCCATAGTGCGCCTTTCCGAAATGTATTTAATAGCTGCAGAAGCCACTGCCAATGGTGCTGGTGGGGGAGAATCAGAATCATTAAGTTACCTAAATACTCTTATTGAAAAAAGAACTACGAACTTTTCTGCTAATCAGGTTACAGAAACCGGAGAAGCACTACAAGAAAGAATAGCGGAAGAGAGAAGAAGGGAGCTTGCTTTGGAAGGCCATGGCGTTTATGACTATATCCGAAGAGGTAAAGATATTATTCGTCCTGTTGCTGAACACGTAAACACTGGAGTAAATGTATCTAATTTAGATATTCAGAGTACAGATAATAGAACTATTTGTCCAATTCCAGCCAGCGAAGTTGAGGCATCAGGAATGGTACAAACTCAAGGCTACTAATTTGAAAATGTTATAAAAGCATTACTTTCAATAAGTAAGTAATGCTTTAATTATAAAAACACAAAATATTAAAGAATGGTTAACAGACATACTGCATCAAAAATAAGAAAGATTCATCGCTATTTAGGTATCTTTTTGGGCATACAATTCCTTATGTGGACAATAAGTGGTTTATACTTTAGTTGGACCGATATTGACAAAATTCATGGCGACCAATTTCTCAACGAAACCATGTTGAAAACATCATTTATAAATTTGATTAGCCCTACCGAATTAGAATCAAACAAAGATATTACTTCATTAGAATTGTTGAATATTGCAGGCAAGCCCTATTATTGGATAAATGAAAGCAAACTCTTTAATGCTAAAACAGGTGATGCTAAAAATGGAATTACTCAAGACGAAGCACTTTATATTGCGAAAAAAAGAATGAGGGATGATTTAAAAGTAGCATCAATTGACATATTAACAGAGACTGGAGGACATCATGAATTTCGCCAAAGAAAGGATGTAGGAAAATTGCCAGCATACGCAATTTCTTATTCAAATGATGAAGCATTAAAAGCATACATCTCAATAAATGATGGCAAATTTCAAACTGTTAGACATCGCAACTGGCGCATTTTTGATTTTTTATGGATGACACATACAATGGACTATCAAGGAAGAGATGATTTTAATAATATTTTATTAAGAGCATTTTCGCTTTTAGGTTTAATTACAGTTTTGAGTGGGTTTTTACTTTTTTACATCTCATCTCCTTCTGTTAGAAAACTTTTAAAATTAACTAAGACAAAGAAAAACGCATAAATCACAAAGGTTATTTTTGAGGTGTTTTCATTAGAAACCCTAATTACGTTTTTTGATGAGTTTTATTATCAAGATGTTCGCAAAACAAAAGCCATAATTCTTAATCTAAATAATTCATTGAATTTGGCAGATATAATCAGCTATCTGTCCTAGAAATTTTGAGTTTCGTTCAATTATTTGATTTAGAAAATGTTGCTTGTAAGCGAGGAGTAAGGCTAAGGCTTTTTTTAGTAGTATTTAATGTTTTCACAACTATTTATGATGCAATTATGATTGTGCCTTATTAGAGGATTAAAATTGTCTCTTTGGGAGATTTGTGCTTATCAGAAAAAACATGTGCCTGAATTTCGCCAACTCACGATAAAGGAAATTAATAAAAACACGGATAATACCGTCCGAAAAGAACGAAAACTCACACAGGAACAACTCGGCGAACTGATTGGTGTGCAGAAATCGCAAATTTCGAAACTTGAACGGAATACTAAAAATGTGACAATCGAAACCATTTTAAAAGTATTTCGAGCCCTAAAAGCAAACGTGAAATTCAGCGTGGAAATGAACGAATCGGAATTTAAAGTAGCGTAATAAACACTACTGGCAACACCGTAGATAAGCTATGACTTGGTCTGTCCACACTTGGAAAATCCTACGGATTTTCCAAAGCCGGTTTCCATTTGGAGAGGTTCGTGCCGGAACACCCCTATGATAGCCCAAGAATGGGCGGCACAACCTTATTAACGTGTCTTTATACTATTAACATGCTGTAAATCGGTAATCAATAAAAATATAAAACCCCTTTTTTCTTATCCATTATTCACGTTAAACAAAGAATTTCTTGAAACGAACTATCCCGAAGGCAAGCCTCGGAGAATTCTTTTCGATTAAGACCCAAAATTTTAAAAAAGGTTTAAATTCCCGAATAAAAAACATAGAAAAACCGTTCCAAATTGAAACGGTCTTGTTCAAATAAAATGTCTTTATTTTTTATAAATCAAATTTGATGCCTTGTGCCAACGGTAATTCAGTTGTATAATTAATCGTATTTGTTTGGCGCCTCATATACACTTTCCATGCATCACTTCCAGATTCGCGACCGCCACCAGTCTCCTTTTCGCCACCAAAAGCACCACCAATTTCCGCTCCTGATGTTCCAATATTAACATTGGCAATACCACAATCCGATCCATTTACAGATAAAAACCGTTCGGCTTCACGTAAGTTATTTGTCATGATTGCAGAAGATAATCCTTGAACCACATCATTTTGAATATTGATTGCGTTTTCAACGTCTCCCGAATATTTTAATAAATATAAAACAGGTGCAAAGGTTTCATGTTGAACAATTTTAAAATTTGGCTGAGCCTCAGCAATAGCCGGTTTTACATAACAACCAGATTCATAGCCTTCACCTAAAAGAACGCCTCCTTCAACTATAACAGTTCCTCCTTCTTCCACAACTTGTGTTAAAGCCTTTTGATACATTTTTACGGCATCTTTATCTATTAATGGGCCCACATGATTGGTTTCATCTAATGGGTTGCCAATTCGTAATTGCTTATACGCATCCGTAACTGCCGTCTTTACTTTATCATAAATAGATTCGTGTATAATTAACCTGCGAGTCGATGTACAACGTTGTCCAGCAGTTCCAACAGCTCCAAAAACAGCACCAATAACAGTCATTTTTATATCGGCATTTGGTGTTACAATTATAGCGTTGTTTCCTCCTAATTCCAATAACGATTTTCCTAATCGTCCGGCCACTTCCTGAGCAACAATTTTTCCCATTCGGATAGAACCTGTAGCCGAAATTAATGGAATATGAGTATCCTTCGTCATAAATTCACCAACTCTGTAATTACCATTTATAAGGTTGCTAATTCCTTCTGGTAAATTGTTCGCGGCAAAAACCTCAGCAGCAATATTTTGGCAAGCAATACCACATAAAGGTGTCTTTTCACTGGGTTTCCAAATACATACATCCCCACAAATCCATGCTAAAGACGTATTCCAAGCCCAAACAGCTACTGGAAAATTAAAGGCCGATATAATGCCAACAATTCCTAATGGATGATATTGCTCATACATTCTGTGGCCAGGTCTTTCACTATGCATCGTTAAACCATGTAATTGACGAGACAATCCTACTGCAAAATCACAGATATCAATCATTTCTTGAACCTCGCCCAGCCCTTCCTGATAGCTTTTCCCCATTTCGTAGGAAACAAGTTTTCCTAAGGCCTGTTTCTTCTCACGAAGTTTCAAACCAAACTGTCGTACAATTTCACCACGTTGAGGAGCCGGCATGGTTCTCCAAGTTTTGAATGCTGTTGTTGCCACATCCATAACTTTATTATAATCTTCTTGACTCGTTGTTTTTACTTTTCCAATTAAATGGCCGTCAACAGGAGAATAACTTTCAAGAATTTCTCCGTCTGAAAAATTAGTAGTACCCGTCGATGTTCCATTATTTATATCTTTAACACCTAGCTGATGTAATGCTTGTTTTATTCCGAAATCTACAGTGATAGCTTCCATATATGTATGTTTTTTGCGAATTATTAAATTTTAAACAAATATACTAATAAAATGTAGTTTAACTCAAGGCAATAGTTTTAAAAAATGTTAACTTTCAAATCACATTTAATACCTTTTTAATTTTGACTTTACAATGAATAAAAGCCTTCCCTATTACGCCGTTATTTTTACTTCCAAACATTCTGAAAACACGGAAGGGTATCATGAAATGGCGGAAAAAATGGAGATGCTTGCTAAACAACAAACTGGTTTTTTGGGAATAGAAAGTGCCAAAAACAACATTGGGATTACCGTTAGTTATTGGGAAAGTTTAGAGGCCATTAAAAAGTGGAAGCAACAAACCGATCATGTCGAAGCGCAGATTAAAGGAAAAAGCAATTGGTATAGTTGGTACGACGTTAAGATTTGTAAAGTAGAAAAAGAATACAGTTTTAATACGCTTAATCCTAGTGTTTGATGTAGGTTTTTAACATGCTGTGATCAGACTCTGTTGTAAACAGTTTTTGTGTTTTTAAAATTTTTAAATCTTTTGAAACCCAGATATAATCTAGAGACAGCAATGGTAAATTATAAAACCAGGTTTCTTTAAACCCATTTCCTTTTTTTGAAAAGGCATGATTGAAATTCTTTTTAATTTGTTTGAGAAATGTAGATTCAAACGGTGTATTAAAATCCCCTAAAACAATGGTGTTCTCTGTTTTCTTAATGTGTTCATTTACATACTTTAATTCCCATGCTCTTGGAACATCCGTGCTTCCAGTAACATCAACAGCATAAAAATTAATCCCTTCTGTTTTAAAATTTATAACGGATGTACCGTAATTAGAAGTCGTTTCACTTTCAATGACTATTGGGGATTTTGAAAAAATAAATATCTGTTCCTGTGATTTATAAAAATAGTAATCAGGATATTTTTCTTGAAATTCTTCAATGTTATTATTTTCCAATTCCACTAATACCATTACATCTGGAACGCTTCCATTTTCATTAACCGCAGTTTCAAACGTATTGTCTCTTGCAACATTCCAAAAAACCACTTCTAAATCCAATTCATTTATAGTGTCTGGAATATGAACTTTAAAACTTCCAATTAACCAGACTACTAATAAGACCGAAGCTACTATTAAATTATATTGCCTTCCTTTCTTAGTTAGAATTATAGAAAGGAATAAAACCACAAGAATAATTACTGGTAACGGAAACGCATAGAAA
>CAXBHA010000041.1:0-10326 GCA_963974955.1 uncultured Yeosuana sp.
CGATAAAAAGGCAAAAAGTGGGCGCAAAAGGACAATTTTTTAGCAAATGGAAAAAATTTAAACCAGTTATTAATATAAAAACAAATATCAAAATGAGAACAACAACTTTTTTAAAACCGGCAATTATCACGATTCTATTATCAATCACTGCTTTTGGCTGCAACCAACAACAAAAGGAAAAAGAAATGGAAAAGGTGGAAATAAAAACAGAAACCCCTGAATATTTTTTGCTTCGCCCCGAAGTTGAAAAAGCCTATGGATATTCGCACGCCGTAAAAATTGGAAACGATATTAAAATATCTGGAGCAGTAAGCATGGACAATGAAGGCAATCCAACTGCCATTGGTGATTTGGAGCAACAAATGAAAAACTGTTATCTGGATTTAGATAAAATACTAAAACACTTTGGGTGCAGCTTTGATGATGTCGTGGTTGAGAACGTATTTACCACCAACATGCCCAAATTTTTGGAACTTGCAGGATACCGCAATGAAATCTATAAAAAACAATTTCCAACCGGTTCATGGCTAGGTGTTAAAGAGTTGGCACTGCCGGAATTTTTGATTGAAATTGAATTGGAAGTGCATAAAGCCGATTAACCGTGGGGTTCAAATCCCTCAATAAATGTAACGCAAAAAACATCAACAACAAAAATCAATATGGAAACATTACAAACCCTGTTAAGCATCAACCTCGATTATTTGATTATCGCATTGATTGTTATTTTCTTTACGTTAGAACAGCTTCTTGGTACACAATTTAAATTTAACAAACGACTGCATCATCTGGGGCATAATTTTTTAATGTATGCCGTTCTTTTTTTATTGAATATATTTTGGGCTGGTGTTATTGTATTTACCATTCAATGGTTCAACACCCACGAAATAGGCTTGTTTTACTGGGTGGAAATTCCCCTTTGGGCCAAGATATTCCTCGGCATTGCACTGTATGACCTAAGCTCCTATTGGTTTCATCGTACGGCTCATTTTTTACCTGTGGTTTGGCGGTTTCATCGTGTACACCATAGTGATACCACCATGGATTCCACAACCTTTTTAAGAGCACACCCTTTAGAACTGATGCTTTGGTTTAGTGTCTCCGAAATATTGGCCTCTGCTGTTTTTGGGCTGGATGTAACCATACTTGGAGTTTATTACCTCGTTCTTTTTCCTATGTTCTTTTTGGAACATGCCAATTTTAAGTACCCTAAATGGTTGGATAAAACAGTTGGGGTGTTTATTACCACACCAAATTTACACAAGGTACATCATGAACAAGATGAATTTTACACCAACTCCAACTATGCCGATATTTTTATTTTTTGGGACAGATTGTTCGGGACCTTTAAATACAAGCCAACCGAACAACTGAATTTTGGGCTCGTAGAATTTGATGAGCCGAAGAAACAAACCTTTTGGTACTTGCTAAAAAGCCCCTTTTTGAATATTGAAAAAGTGCATTCAAATAAGAAAAATAAATAAAAAAGAAACCAATTAAAACAAATATTAATCATGGAAACAAACACACAACAACACACCGACCCGTCAAAAATCATGCAAATCGGCATGGGCTTTTGGGCTTCAAAAACCTTATTGACTGCCGTGAACATGGGTTTATTTACGCTTTTGGCACAAGGCGAACGCAAGGGCAAAGACATTCAGGATAAATTAGGTCTTGATAAAAGAAGCCTATACGACTTTTTGGACACTCTGGTAGCTCTGGGCTTCTTGCAACGCACAGGGTTAAAAGAAACCGCAATGTACAACAATGCCAAAGATGCCGACCTGTTTTTGGACAAAAACAAACCCTCTTATATTGGAGGTATTCTTGAAATGTCCAATAATAGATTATACCCTTTTTGGAGCCATCTGGAAGAAGGGCTAAAAACCGGGAAACCTCAAAATGAAACAAAAAATGGCGGTAGTTCGGTTTTTGAAGCTATCTATGCCAATGAAGATTCCTTAAGCGAATTTTTACATGCCATGGGAGGCGTGCAAACAGGTAATTTTATGGCATTTGCAAATAATTTTGACTTTTCCAACCACCAAACGCTTTGCGATATAGGTGGTGCTGGTGCCAACCTTTCCATACACGTTGCCAAGAACAACAAACATATAAAATGCATATCGTTCGATCTGCCTCCCGTAAATCCTGTGGCAACCAATAATGTACACAAAATGGGATTGAGCGATAGAATAACCATTCAATCTGGCGACTTCTTTATGGACAAATTCCCAAAAGCAGATGTCATTACCATGGGGAACGTGCTTCACGATTGGGGAATTAAAGACAAAATGATGCTCATACAAAAAGCATACAATGCCTTGCCAAAAGGAGGCGCATTGGTTGTTATAGAAAATATTATAGATAATGACAGAAACAAAAACGCCTTTGGTTTGATGATGTCATTGAACATGATGATCGAAACCGATGAAGGTTTTGATTTTACCGAAAACGATTTTAAAGGTTGGGCGACAAAAGTAGGCTTTAACAATATTTCCGTAATGCCCTTAACCGGACCTTCAAGCGCTATTGTTGCTATCAAATGAATTTTGCTAATAAACTCGTTTAAAAACCAATAAATATAAACACATGAAAAACAAAGTCGTGCTCATTACCGGAGCAAGTAGCGGTATTGGAAAAGCAACCGCAGAAGCATTTGCAGCAAAAGGCGCCAAAATTGTGGTCGCTGCACGTAGAAAAAAGGAACTTGATTCATTGGTGGCTTCCATCGAAGCCAAGGGTGGTAAGGCATCCGCTGTCCAGGCAGATGTTTCCATAGCCAAGAGCGTCGAACAAATGGTCGCCCATACCATTAAGGTGTTCGGTCGTTTGGACTATGCCATAAACAGTGCCGGGATAGAAGGCAAACTAAGCGGGATAACCGACCTCGCAGAAGAGGATTGGGACCAAGTTCTCGATATCAACCTAAAGGGCACATTCCTTTGCATGAAGTATGAAGCCAAGGCCATGCTCAATCTAGGTCACGGTGGTGCCATCGTGAATATTGGTTCGGTCAATTCATTTCTCGGTTTTCCAACCGGATCGGCTTATGTCGCCTCAAAACACGGTCTTATTGGGCTTACTACCAGTATCTCTGCCGAATTGGCACCTCAAGGCATCAGGGTAAACCTGTTATGCCCTGGAGTGACCAATACACCAATGCACCAACGGTTGCGAGAAATTGTTGGTAACGATTTGTACGATAAAGCATTGTTGCCCACTGTGCACCTACAACGCGCCGCACGACCGGAAGAGATGGCTCGGGCCATTGTGTTTCTTTGCTCGGAAGAAGCCAGCTATATCACAGGGACAACATTAACAGCAGATGGCGGACTCACATTGACACTATAACATATTTTAAAAACCACAAAATGAAAAACCCACAAGTAATTTTAACAGCTTTCCTATTAATAGTTTCCAGCACATTCGGGCAAACAAAAGTAACGATAGACGAAAAGCTTAGTAACATTACCAAAAGACCGGATGGCGTTAAACAGATCTATCTCCAAGATCCAGATGGTTACTGGATTGAAGTGAACAGTGCAAAATATTAAATTTTAAGATTAATGAAACTAAAACTTATACTTATCTGGATGATTTTAACCCTTCAACTAAGCGCCCAGAACTATCAAAAAATTCACAACAAAGCCATATTAGTGGACACCCACAATGATTTTCTTACCCAAACAATGGAGAAGAATTTCGTATTCGATACCGATCTAAAAGGTAAAACACACAGCGACCTCAACAGGATGAAACAAGGTGGTGTGGATGTCCAGTTTTTTTCTGTTTTCAGTGACGGTGACCAAGAAAACCCTTATGATTTCGCTAATCGACAAATAGACAGTTTGGATGCTGTGATTGCTCGAAATCCAGATAAAATCGTGAAAGCAGGCAATGTAAAAGACCTTTTAAAGGTTGTAAAACAACATAAAATTGCTGCTTTAATCGGACTGGAAGGCGGTCATCAAATTGAAGATAATTTAGATAACTTGGATGCGCTTTATAATCGCGGTGTTCGCTACATCACCCTAACTTGGAACAACTCCACCCCTTGGGCAACAAGTGCTGCCGACGAAACCAATCCCGAAGGCGCAAAAAATTCCGAAGGAAAAAAAGGGCTTACCGCTTTTGGCAAACAAGTAGTCCAAAAAATGAACAGCCTGGGAATGATGGTCGATATTTCGCACGTTGGCGAGCAAACATTTTATGATGTAATCGCCACGACCACAAAACCGGTTATTGCTTCGCATAGCTCTGTTTATGCGCTTTGTCCACATCGTCGCAATTTGAAAGATGACCAAATAAAAGCCATTGCAAAAAATGGCGGCGTTGTTCAAATCAATTTTAACTCAGGGTTTATTGACCCCACTGTTGAAGCAAGGGAAACTGTATTTTTAGAAATGCATAAAGTAGAGATAGACTCCCTCGTAAAAACCGGAATGTTTCAATACCATGCTGAAGAATCCATGTACAGAAAATATGCTGATGAGTCTGAAGCACTCCGTGCGTCTTTTGAATGGGTAATTCGGCATATAGAATATGTCATCAATCTTGTGGGCGTGGATTATGTGGGAATCGGCTCCGATTTTGACGGCATTTATCAGCCACCAAAATTATTGGACGATGTGACCGATTATCCAAAGATTACAAAAGCATTATTGGAAAAAGGATATACTGAAAAGGATATTGAGAAAATTCTTGGCGGAAATCTGCTGCGGGTTTTGAAAGCGAATGAAATAAACTAATTAAAAATACAACACTATGAAACAAGCAATTTTTTATTTACTGGTTTTTGGGCTACTAAGTGTTAGCTGCAAAGACAACAACAAGTCTAAACAAGAAACAACCAAATGTGATTCCTCCTATTTAGATTATTCTGGTAGTAACGATCAAAGGACTGGTGGCATCAAAATGATTCCTATTACCACAGCAAAAGGCATTTTTAATGTATGGACAAAACGGGTAGGCAACAATCCAAAAATAAAAGTTTTATTATTACACGGTGGCCCAGGTGGCACCCACGAATTCTTTGAGAATTTTGATGGCTATTTGCCTAAAGAAGGTATTGAATACATTTATTATGATCAATTGGAATCTTATTTTAGTGACAAACCAAATGATTCAACTCTTTGGACAATCCAACATTTTGTTGAAGAAGTTGAGCAAGTACGTACGGCCTTAAATCTAAATAAAGATAATTTCTATTTATATGGACAATCTTGGGGAGGCATTTTAGCGATGGAATACGCACTAAAATATCAAGATAATTTAAAAGGATTGATCATCTCAAATATGATGGCAAGCATTCCTGCATATGAAAAATATGCCACGGAGGTATTAGGACCTCAACTGCCACCAGAGGTTTACAAAGAAATTAAGGATATGGAAGCGAAAGAAGATTTTTCAAACCCAAGATACACAGAATTAGTAACTCAATATTACTATACGCAACATGTATTACATCGTCCTTTAAATGAATGGCCAGAATTTATAAATCGTGCTTTTTCGCATCTCAACCCAAACATTTACATCTACATGCAAGGGTATAGCGAATTTGGGGTGACAGGTAATGCCACTTTAAAAGGTTGGGATATTTCAAACAGACTAAAAGAATTAACGATTCCTACCTTAATGATTGGTGGTACGTACGATACCATGGATCCAAAATACATGGAATGGATGAGTACACAAGTTCAACAGGGTCGCAGTTTAACAACAACTGCTGGTCACATAGCACAATATGATGACCCAGATACTTATTTTAACGGACTTATAAAATTTATAAAAGATGTAAATAACGACACGTTTTAAGCCTATTAAAACGCTATAACCAACTAAAACCAACCAATTATGCAATTAAAACAAACCTTGATCATTGCTTTTACACTAAGTATTATAAGCCTTTCTGTTTGGGAACTCTTTTGGCGTTCACAAGGTTTTTATCCAACATTAGACGATAACGAAGCGCTGTGGGCCATGCAACGGCACAGAGTTGAAAAAGCCACAAACAAGGACATTATTCTTATAGGTTCGTCTAGAATCCTATTTGATATGCAATTAAATGAATGGCAAGAACAAATAGGGGTTCGCCCTATTCAACTAGCGTCTGTCGGTAGCTCTCCGCTACCAATATTTCACGATCTTGTCAATAATACACCTTTTAACGGAACAATAATTATTGGAGTTACACCGGGATTATTTTTTTCTACCACCTCCCCTAAAGCGCAACCTTGGCAGTGGCCACAAACTAAAGTTGATTATTATAAAAAGAGAACCTATGCGCAGATATCGAACCATTTGCTCTCTATACCACTTCAAGAAAATTTAGCTTTTTTAAGTGATGACCAAGGTGTTGATGGTATAAAATTAGGCGAATTAGTAGGTAAAATCAATATAGGAAATAGAGCTCCCAACCCGATGCCACCGTTTCATGAATTTGGAGAAATTGCAATAGATAGAAATACTGTAATGAAACAAATTACAGTAACCGATACGGCTTATGCCAATTCGGTTATAAAAGTGTGGCAGTTTTTTGGAAAACAAGCCCCACCACCAGATAAAAAATCAACGATGACATTTTTTTTAAAAGACCTCAGAATATTTAAAGAACGAGGAGGAAATGCAATTCTAGTTAGAAGCCCATCCAGTGGAGGTTACAGAATAGGAGAAGATCACTCTACTCCCAGAAAAGACTTTTGGGATGATCTTGTTGAACAAGCCAATATAAAAGCCTATCATTTTGAAGATTATGATCAATTAAAAGACTTAACCTGCCCAGAATGGTCTCATCTTTCAGCCAAAAATGCACGTTACTTTACTACTGAAATAGCCAAAATAATGAAACAAGATGGCGCATTCCCTAACCTTCAAACCAACTAATCATGCTATTTAATTCATTAAGTTTCGTCGTTTTTTTAATTATTGTCTTAGCACTATATTATTCAAAACTATTTAATTGGACCGGCAAAAAAAGAATGCTTCTTTTTTCTAGTTATATTTTTTATGGCTTATGGAATCCGCCTTTGGTTATTTTACTGTGGATTTCTACTGCTGTAGATTGGGTTACAGGAAAAAAATTAGCAACCGAAGAAAACAAGCGTAAAAGAGTACTATGGTTAGTATTGAGTATGGTTGTTAATTTAGGCTTTCTCACCTTTTTTAAATACCGCGATTTTCTTTTAGATAATTTCACTACAGTTGTAAATTCCTATGGTTATGGTTATCAATCTAAACCATTGGATATTATTTTACCAATGGGAATTTCGTTTTATACGTTTCAAACTATGTCATACACCATAGACATGTATTTAAAACGAACAGAACGCGCCAAAACATTTTTAGATTTCGCGCTATATGTCACGTTCTTTCCTCAATTAGTAGCCGGACCTATTGTAAGAGCTCAAGATTTAATTACTCAATTTTATGAAGAAAAAAGAGCCACAATACATCAATTTATCTGGGGCTTATTTTTACTAACCCTAGGGCTTTTTCAAAAAGTGGTTATGGCCGACACCCTTTTATCAGATACTGTTGATAAAGTTTATGGGGCCGATAAAATTTTAAATTTTTGGGATGCGTGGATGGGAACCTTAGCCTTTTCTGGGCAGATTTTCTTTGATTTTGCAGGTTATTCAACCTGTGCCATTGGTATCGCCCTACTCTTAGGTATTGTACTACCAGATAACTTTAAATATCCGTATGGCTCTTTAGGTTTTTCAGATTTATGGAAACGATGGCACATCACCCTATCTTCTTGGTTAAGAGATTATTTATATATTCCATTAGGTGGAAATCGTCATGGTGTGGTAAGATTGTATGCGGCCTTAATGCTAACCATGTTATTAGGTGGTTTGTGGCATGGAGCCGCTTGGACCTTTATAGTTTGGGGTGGATTACACGGAACTTATTTAATATTAGAACGATTACAACGGCAGTATTTACCCTTTAAAATAACAGCTTGGAACGGGATATTTTTAGCGTTCACTACGTTTACATGCGTCAATATTACTTGGGTATTTTTTAGGGCAAGAGAGTTTAAAACAGCGTGGAATATGATTGGTTCCATGTTTTATTTAAATCCTGATGGCGCGAAAGTTTTAGCAAATTTTGATATTTTAAAAGTGGGCATCATTATAGGCCTTCTTTTTATTTGTCATTGGTTTATGAGGAACACATCGGTAGAAGCTGTTTCAAAAAAAGTATCTCCAATTACACTGGGTGTGATTTGGGCATCCATGTTTTTCTTGATTGCAATTGCTCAAGGTAGTGGCGAGCAGTTTATATATTTTCAATTTTAACAATTAAAAAATCCCATTATGAATAAAATCCAATCTTTAAAAAGTAAAATCAGCTGTTTTATAATAGTTGCTATTCTGTTGATGGGCAATATATCCTTTGCTCAAAACTTTTCTCCTGAAGTCGAAAAATTCATATCCGTAGATACCACAACGGTTGCCATTAAAAACGTGACCTTGATTGATGGTACCGGAACTTCCGAAAAACCGAATCAAACCATCATATTTACCGATGGGAAAATTACCCAATTGGGAAACGCCGCCGATATTGAAATTCCAAAAAACACCTTGGTCCTTGATGGCCACAATAAAACGGTCATGCCAGGTCTGGTCATGGTGCATGAACATATGTACATTTCGGCACATTCACTGGAAACAAGGTATGCTAACGTGAGGCAATTGCCAGTTACATTTCCCCGTCTTTATTTAGCAGCTGGAGCTACTACCATTAGAACCGCCGGAAACGTAAAAAGAGACATCGATAACGGAAGGATTCCCGGTCCTTTTATGGAAGTTACCGCACCTTACTTAGAAGGGAATGGATCCATTTTTCCACAAATGAATGAATTAAAAAGACCTGAAGATGCCGAAACTTTTGTAAACTATTGGGCAGACCAAGGCTTTACTTCGTTTAAAGGCTATATGGCCATTGACAAACCCACCTTAAAAGCAGCTATCGATGCTGTACATAAAAGACACTTAAAAATTACTGCCCATTTATGTGCTGTTACTTATCGTGAAGCTGCCGAGTTGGGCATTGACAATTTGGAGCATGGCTTTCTGGCAAGCACCGATTTTTCGCCCAATAAAAAGGAAAACGAATGCAATGTGGATTCAGAAATCGACATTGCCCAAATAGATATTGTGGATCCCAAGGTAAAAAACCTGTTGCAGTTTCTAATTGATAAAAAAGTTGGCGTAACGTCCACTTTAGCTGTTTTTGAAGGTTTTTTGAGCACGCAAAAAGCACCTTCCACAGAAGTGTTAAATGCCTTTTCCCCCGATAGCAGGGATTATTATTTAAAGCAGTTCGCAAATATAAAATCGTCTGTTGGTCCAACAGCTTTTGATAAGGCCTACCTAAATAATGCAAAAATGGAAAAACTGTTTTACGATATGGGCGGCTTATTGACCGTAGGCACAGACCCAACAGGAAATGGCGGCACCCTTGCAGGTTACGGCACGTGGCAGGCCATAGAGCTATTGGTGGAAGCCGATGGGTTTTCACCTTTGGAAGCCATAAAAATAGCAACCCTAAATGGCGCAAAGGCGCTTGGTTTTGAAAAAACAAAAGGAACCATCGAGATAGGTAAAAATGCCGATTTGCTGCTTATAGAAGGAAACCCTTCAAAAAACATAAGCGATATCAGAAACGTGGAGTTTGTGTTTAAAAATGGTGTAGGCTATAATTCCAAAAAACTCTTCGAGTCGGTTAAGGGAAAAGTCGGATTTAACTAAACAGCAATGACAGAAACACAGAACACTTCAATACAGGCCCAAACAAAATCGGCAAGGATACAATCCATCGACGTTTTAAGAGGGCTTGTCATGATTATCATGGCACTGGACCATGTAAGGGACTATTTTCATTATGGCTCCTTTTTTATCGACCCAACAAATTTGGACACAACCACACCAATGCTGTTTTTCACGCGTTTTATAACCCATTTTTGTGCTCCGGTCTTTGTGTTCTTGGCAGGAACATCGGCATTTTTATATGGCAGTAAAAAAACAAAACGGGAACTTTTTAAATTTTTATTTACAAGGGGGATTTGGTTAATAATTTTAGAAATTGTTGTAAATAATCTTATTTGGAAATTTGATATCACTTACAGCAGAATTATTCTTCAAGTACTGTGGGCTATTGGATTTAGTATGATAAGTCTATCATTCCTAATTTATATATCAAAAAAAGCACTGCTTATATTTGGTTTGGTATTAATTTCTTGTCATAACCTATTAGATGGTATTGTTTTACAAGGTTTTAGCTTAAAATCAAGTGTGTGGTATCTATTGCACCAAGCCA